>JAAZHF010000039.1 GCA_012510865.1 Gammaproteobacteria bacterium | reverse complement strand
CTGATGAAGGCGTCGGCGTGGTCGGCGCGCTCGAGGAAGGCGGGCAGCGCGAACGGCGCGTCGACCTCCATCGGCACGTCCTTGAGCGAATGCACCGCGCAATCGGCCTCGCCGCGCAGCATCGCCAGCTCCAGCTCCTTGAGGAACAGGCCCTTTCCCCCGATGGCCGCCAGCGAGCGGTCGAGGACCTCGTCGCCGCGGGTCGACATGGGGACGAGTTCCACGGAAAGACCCGGGTGCGCTGCGCGCAGCAGTCCGGCGACGTGTTCGCTCTGCCAGAGGGCGAGCGGGCTCTTGCGGGTGGCGATGCGGAGGGTGGCCATGGGGCCATTATCGTCCAGGACGGCCCGGCTACAGCTGCCGAAGCGCGTCGCGCAGCGGCCCGACGCAGCGGCGGCTCACCTCCAGCGCCTGCGGGCCGAGGCGCAGGATCGCCTGGACGTGGCCCCCCGGGTTCCGCTGCAGCTCCACGGGCTCGTAGCGCGCGACCAGGCAGTTGCGGTGGATGCGCAGGAAGCGGTCGCCGAACTCCTCCTGCAGCGACTTCAGCGATTCCTCGATCAGGTCCTCGCCGCGCGCATGGTGCACCACCACGTACTTCTCGTCCGCCTGCAGGTAGCGCACCTCCTCGATCGGGATCAGGCGCAGGCTGCCGCGCAGGCGCGCGCAGAGGTGGGTGCGGCGCTTGCCCGCGCCGTCGCCGCCTCGGCCCTGCCCCAGGCCGGCGGTGAAGGTGCGCACGCGCTCCAGCGCTGCGTCCAGGCGCTCCTGGCGCACCGGCTTGACCAGGTAGTCGACCGCGGCCGCGTCGAACGCGGAGAGCGCATGGGCGTCGTACGCGGTGCAGAAGACCACGGCCGGACGCGGCTCGAACGCCGCCAGGTGCCGGGCCGCCTCGAGGCCGTCGATGCCGGGCATCGCGATGTCGAGCAGCACCAGGTCGGGCTCGTGCTCGGCGCAGGCCTGCAGCGCGGCGCGCCCGTCGGCCGCCTCGGCGACCACGTCGATGTCGGCATGCGCGGCGAGCAGCGCGCGCAGGCGCTCGCGGGCCAGCGGTTCGTCGTCGGCGATGACCACCTTCACGGCGTCCTCCTCCCCGTCTCCGGCAGGCAGCTCCGGCCTGCCGCGATAGTAGCCCGCGCCAGCGGCGCCGGCCACGTGCGCGCCGCCCCGGGCGGCGCCCGGTCGCCCTCAGCCGCCGAAGCGCCGCGCGAGCCAGTCGCCGAGGTCGCGGATCTCTTCGGCGCACACCGAATGCGGCATCGGATAGCCGTGCCATTCCACGTCGAAGCCCAGCTCCCGCAGCAGCGCCGCGCTCTGCTGCCCGGCCTGGAAGGGAACCACGGGATCCTGGGTGCCGTGGGCCATGAACACCGGCTGGCGCCCCGCATCCGCGGCCATCGCCTCGCGCGCCCCGCGGGCCGAAGGCACGTAGGTCGACAGCGCCACCAGCCCGGCCAGGGGCTCCCGGCTGCGCAGGCCCGCGGCCAGGGTGACCGCGCCGCCCTGGGAGAACCCGGCCAGCAGCACGCGCGAGCGCGGCACCCCGCGTTCGACCTCGCGCGCGATGAGCGCCTCGACCTGTGCCACGGATTCGGCCACGCCGGCCTCGTCGGCGCGGTTGGCCAGGTCGATGTCGACGATGTCGTACCAGGCGCGCATCGGCACCCGGTTGTTGATCGTCACCGGGCGCACCGGCGCGTGCGGGAACACGAAGCGCAGCGCCGGCCATCCCGTGCGCACCAGCTCGGGCACGATCGGCACGAAGTCGTTGCCGTCGGCGCCCAGGCCGTGCAGCCAGACGATGCTCCAGGCCGGATCGGGCCCGGTCTCGCGCTCGATGCAGTCCAGAAGCATTGCGAACTCCGTGGGGTTGGCGCGCCATTATGCATGGCGCCCCACGCGGGCCGCGTGCGCTATCCGGGCAGCGCAGCGCGCAGCGCGGTGGCCCGCACCAGCACCGGCGGCGGGTCGAGCTCCTCGGGCGTGGCGAAGATGCGCCGTCGGCGCAGCCACCCACCTGCCGCGCGCGAAGCGCCGAGCGCGACGATCGGGATCGCCAGCACCAGTCCCAGGACCACCGGCGACATCCAGGCGGCCAGCGCCGGCGACACCATCCAGGCCGCGACGCCCGCGACCACGCCAGCCAGGCTCATGCCGCCGTACAGGCGCAGCAGTTCGCGCAGCGGAAGGCTGCCGTCGTCGCGCCGCTGCGACTCCCAGCCGGAGTCCCTGCCGGCCAGCACCTCGGCCACGCCGCGCGACTGCACCCACATGGTCACCGGGGCCATCAGCGCGGCCAGCAGGGTTTCCAGCAGCATGCCGACGAAGCTTCGCCACGCGCCGCCGCAGCCGCGGCGCATGGCCGGATCGACCACGGTGGCCAGCCAGCCCATCAGCTTCGGCGCCAGCAGCATCGCCATGGTGGCGATGAAGACGCCGATGAAGCGGGCGCCGTCCTGCTCGCGCCAGTAGCGGGTGGGCGTGAAGCCCGCGAGCGAGAACTGCCCCCACGAGAAACCGGCGTGCAGCAGCGGTATGGCCACGCCGATGATCATCAGCATCGCCCACATCGGCGCGGTGAAGTAATGGCCGATGCCGATCAGCAGGTGCCAGCGGCTTACCCAGTGCAGGCCGCGCGCGGGCAGCACCGCGCCGTGCTGCAGGTTGCCCTGGCACCAGCGGCGGTCGCGCACCAGCATGTCGGTGAGCGAAGGCGGGCCTTCCTCGTAGCTGCCCGGCAGGCCCGGGTTCATGTGCAGCGCCCAGCCGCCGCGTCGCATCAGCGCGGCCTCGACGAAATCGTGGCTGAGCACGGTGCCGGTGAAGGGCTTCACCCCGCGCAGTTCGGGCAGCCCGGCGCATTCGGCGAAGGCGCGCGTGCGGATCATCGCGTTGTGGCCCCAGTAGTTGCTGTCGGCGCCGTACCACCAGGTCACCCCGTAGGCGATCACCGGCCCCTACAAGCGGCCCGCGATCAGCTGTATGCGCGCGAACAGGGTGCTGCCGTTGACGATCACCGGCAGGGTCTGGATCAGGGCGACGTCGGGATGGCGCTCCATCGCCGCGGCCAGCCGCACGAGGGTCGCGCCGTCCATCAGGCTGTCGGCATCGAGGATCAGGAACTGCGGCCAGGCGCCGCCCCAGCGCCGCACCCAGTCGGCGATGTTGCCGGCCTTGCGCTCGTGGTTGTCCTTGCGCAGGCGGTAGTGGACGCGCGCGCCCGGGCCCAGGCGTTCGCGCAGCGCGGCCAGCGCGTCGGCTTCGGCGGCCTGGACCGCGGGCCGGCGACTGTCGCTGAGCACGAAGAAGTCGAAGCGCCCGAGCTGGCCGGTGGCCGCGAGCGATTCGTGCATCGCCTGCAGTCCCGCCGCCAGCCTCATGGGATCCTCGTTGTAGACCGGCACCAGCAGGGCGGTGGGCGTCGCCACCACGGGCAGCGGCCCCTGCACCTGCATGCCCAGGCGCAGGGGCCGGCGCTGCAGGAGCAGCACGAAGCCGGCGATCGCGCCCACGAAGGCCTGCACGATCCACGCGAACAGCGCGACGAACAGCACCAGCAGGGTGCCCTCGAGGGGATCGATGCCGTCGCCGCGCAGCAGCCACCACAGCTGGTAGGTCGCGACCGCGGTCAGCAGCACGGCGGCGCCGATCACCGCGAAGCGCCGCCAGGGCATGTTCGGCGGCGTGGTGGGGCGCGGGGGGTCGGCAAGGATGCCGCGGTCGAGCGACTGCACCGGCATCGCCAGCGGCGACTCCGGCGGCAGCGGCGGAAGCACGCGGTGCGCGGTGGCGGCCTCCGCCGCCTGCGGGCCGGCGCTCACGGCGTCCACCGCGACAGCCAGGTTTCCGTCAGCCGCCCGCCTGCGTCCTCGAGCCAGAGGCGCATCTCGACCGCCGGTGCGTCGCCGGGCTCCAGTTCGAAGCCGACGCGCCAACCGCCGTCCTGCGGGTTGCGGTAGACGACGGCGTTGCGCAGCGCGCCCGCACCGGCTTCGGCGCGCACGCGCACGTCCGCGCCATCGCCCGCGCGCTCGAGGCGACCGCCGCGGAAGTCGACCAGGTACTGCCGCCCCGGCGCGCGGTCCAGCGCCCCGCTGCGCGTGGCGGCCACGCGCGCGAGACCGGGGTTCCAGGGGTGCGCCGCGGTCCAGTGCAGCCGGTAGCGCCAGCGGTGCTCGCGCCCCGCGGCCAGCGGCGCGCGCGGGCGCCAGAAGGCGACGATGTTGTCGGCGTACTCGTTGGCGGTGGGGATCTCGACCAGGTGCACCTCGCCCGCGCCCCAGGCGTCGAGCGGCTCGACCCAGCAGCCGGGACGCTTTTCATAGGCGGCCTCCAGGTCCTGGTAGTCCTCGAACCGGCGCTTGCGCTGCATCAGCCCGAAACCGCGCGGGTCGCGGTCCTGGAAGCCGCTGTGCTCGACCGTGCGCGGGTTGCGCAGCGGCCGCCAGGCCTGTTCGCCGCTGCCGGCGAGCAGGGCCAGGCCGTCGGAATCGTGCACCGCGGGCCGGGGATCGTCGATGCCAGCGCGGTCCCCCGCGTCGAATTCGAACATGCTGGTCAGCGGCGCGATGCCGACCGCGGCCAGCGCCACGCGCGGATACAGGCGCGCGTCGACGTCGAACACGGTGTCCTCGCCCGGCGTGATCGCGAAGCGGAAGGCCCCGGCGACGCTGGGCGAGTCGAGCAGGGCGTGCACCACCACCTGCCCCGCGCCGGGCGCCGGCGGCTCCAGCCAGAAGGCGCGGAACAGCGGGAATTCCTCCGGCCCCGGGTCGCCGCTGCCCAGCGCCAGTCCGCGCGCCGACAGTCCGTAGCCGAGCCCGCGCGCCACCGCGCGGAAGTAGCTCGCGCCCAGGAACGCAGCGACCTCGTCCATGCCCGCAAGCGCGGTGTGGGAGCGGCCATGGCCGCGATCCGCCCCCGCCACATGCAGCCGGAAGCCCGCGAATCCCAGGTCCTCCCCCGCCGCCGGCGCAGGCGCCCCGTGCTCGAACCGGAACAGATCCGGCGAGTACGCGAAGGGCCGGCTGCGCCCGCCTTCGACCACGTGCACGTCCACGCGCTCCGGGAACATGTAGCCGCGGTGGAAGAACTGCGCCTCGAAGCCCCGGCCCTGGCCGCGCCACAGCGCGTGCCCGGCGTCGTAGCGATAGTCGCGGTACCGGTCGTCGCCCATGTCGGCGAGCTCCGCGGGCAGCCGGCGCGCCGGCGGGCGGTAGGCGTTCGCCGCCAGCGCGGCCGCGCGCGCGGGCACGGTGCGCTCGTCGAACGCGCCGCCGGGGGCGCCGGCGCCCGTCGGGCCGTGGGCTCCGGCAAGGGCCGCCCGCCCGCGCAGCAGCGTGGCCGCCGGGAGCGACAGGGCCGCCAGCAGGAGTCGTCTTCGGTGCAAGGGGGGAGGCCGGCGCGGGATCTGGCCGCGGAATATATCGCCCGTCCCGTGCGCGCCTTCACGCATGGATAACGCTTTCCGCGGCGCCCCCTCATCCGGAGGCGACGCCAAGCGTGGGAAACTCGCGCGATCACCATCCACCGGATGCCGATGCCGACCACCACCCCCTTCGTCTGGGAAGTCACGATCGCCCTGATCGCCGGCCTGCTCGCGTTCGACTACTTCTTCCACGTCCGCAAGGCGCACGCGCCGGGCCTGCGCGAGGCCGCGGTGTGGTCGGCGCTCTACGTCGGCATCGCCCTGCTGTTCGGCGTCGCGGGCTGGACCTGGGGCGGCGCCGACATGGGCGCGGAGTACTTCTCCGGCTACATCACCGAGAAGGCGCTGTCGATCGACAACGTCTTCGTGTTCCTGGTGATCATGTCGAGCTTCCAGGTGCCGCGCGAAAGCCAGCAGAAGGTGCTTCTGTTCGGCATCACCTTCGCCCTGGTCGCGCGCACGGTGTTCATCCTGCTGGGCGCGGCGCTGATCGAACGTTTCGCCTGGGTCTTCTACCTGTTCGGCCTCGCCCTGCTGGTGACCGCGGGCAACCTGCTCGCCCCCGACGGCCACGACGACGACCGCCCCAACGTCGTGGTGCGCCTGGTGCGGCGCGTGTTCCACTCCAGCCCGCACTACGACGGCGACCGGCTGTTCACCACCTGGCAGGGCAAGCGCGCGCTCACTCCGATGCTGCTGGTGATGCTCGCCATCGGCGGCACCGACATCCTGTTCGCCTTCGACTCGATCCCGGCCATCTTCGGCCTGACCCAGAACGTCTTCATCGTCTTCACCGCGACCGCGTTCTCGCTGCTGGGCCTGCGCCAGCTGTACTTCCTGGTCGGCGGCCTCCTGGAGCGGCTGGTCTACCTGTCGATCGGCCTGGCGGCGATCCTGGGCTTCATCGGCGTCAAGCTGGTGCTGCACGCCCTGCACGAGAACAACCTGCCCTTCATCAACGACGGCGAGCCGGTGCCGGTGATCGAGATCAGCACCTGGACCTCGCTGGTGGTGATCGTCGCGATCCTGATGGTGACCGTGGTGGCTTCGCTGTGGAGCCCCCGGGGCAAGGCCAGGGTGGCGGTGTCGGCGCTGCGGCAGAAGGTGGCCGACTACCTGTCGCTGCGCGAGGACGCGGCGCCGGTGCTGCGCCGGACGGTGTTCGCCGAGCTGGTCCGCGCGCAGCAGCGCGTGGACGCGCTGGAGCCGCGCTTCAAGGCGATGGTGAGGCGGCCCGACGTGCTGCAGCACGACCTGCAGCGCGCGCACGAGGCCCATGTCCGCACGACCGGCGCCGCGCAGGCACCCAGCGACCTCGGCCTGCCCCGGCCGTCCGACGGCGGCGGCGGCGACGACGACGCTGACCACTCCACCTGATCGCGCTGACTCCCTGTAGGAGCGGCCAGGGCCGCGATCGAGATCCCGGACCCGGCGGAGTCGCCGCATCCGACGCAATCGCAGCTATAGCTGCTCCTACGGCAGCCACGCCGGGCAGTCGCCGAACCGGGCCGGGGGCGCCGGCGATCAGATGCGGGCCACCCCCGCGACGGCGGCGCTGTCCTCGCGCCAGCCGCCGCCGAGGACGCGGTAGAGCGTCACGCGATTGGCCTGCTCGGCCAGCCGCGTGGCCACCAGCGCCTGCTGCGCGCCGTACAGGGTGCGCTGGGCGTCGAGCTGCGAAAGATAGCTGTCGAAGCCGGCCTCGAAGCGGGCGCGGGCCAGCGACTCGGCGCGGGTCGCGGCCTCGACCAGCTCCTGCTGCGCCTGCACCTGCCTTGCGAGCGACTCCGAGAGCGCGAGCGCGTCGGCGACTTCGCGGAAACCGGCCTGGATCGCCCGTTCGTACTGCGCCAGGGCGATGTCGCGGTCGGCCGTTGCCATGCCCAGCGCGGCCTTCAGCCGGCCGCCCTGGAAGATCGGCAGGTTGAGCCGCGGAATGAAGCTCCAGGCGCGGGTGCCGCCGTCGAACAGCCCGGACAGCTCGTCGCTGGCCGAACCGATGCTGCCGGTCAGCGTGATCGAGGGGAAGAAGGCCGCGCGCGCAGCGCCGATGTTGGCGCTTGCGGCCTGCAGGCGGTGCTCGGCGGCGATCACGTCCGGGCGACGCAGCAGCACCCGTGCGTCCAGGCCCGCGGGCACCGCGGCCAGCCCGGTCACCGGGCCCACGCTGGCGTCGGGCAGCAGCGAAGCGTCCAGCTGCGTCCCGACCAACAGGTCCAGCGCGTTGCGGTCGCGGGCGACCTGGCCGGTGAGGCGCTCGACGTCGGCGCGGGCGCTCGCGACCTGGGTGCGTACCTGCTCGAGCTCCAGGGCGGAGGTCGCGCCCAGCTCGTGGCGCTTCGTGCTCAGCTCTAGCGTCTGCCGGTAGGTGTCGAGCGCGGCCTGCGACAGCCGCAGCTGCTCCTGGTCGGCGGCCAGCGCCAGCCAGCCGCCGGCGACCTCGGCCACCAGGGAGAGCTGCGCCGCGCGCTGCGCCTCCTCCGTGGCGAGATACTGCTGCAGCGCCGCCTGGCCGAGGTTGCGCACGCGGCCGAACAGGTCGAGCTCGAACGCGGCCAGGCCGATGCCCGCGGTGTACTGCTCGCTGGCCGGGATGTCGCCGCCCACGCGCTCCATCATCGCCTCGGCGCCGATTGACGGCAGGCGGTCGGCGCGCTGGATCCGGTACTGCGCCCGCGCGCGTTCGACGTTGAGGATGGCCACGCGAAGGTCGCGGTTGTTGTCCAGCGCCAGCGCGACGACTTCCTCGAGGCGCGGGTCGGCGAAGAAGTCGCGCCAGCCGACATCGGCCATCGCCGCTGCGTCCTGCGCGGCGCCTGCCGCGCCGGCGTCCACCGCGGCCGTCACCTCCGGCATCGGCCACGCGGCGGGGATCCCCGCCTGCGCCTGCGGCGTCGCCGGGACCAGGGTGGCGCAGCCGCTGGCGGCGAGGACCGCCGCCAGTGCCAGCGCGAGACTCGCGTGCCTATGCATGGTCGCTGGCTCCTTCGGTCGCGGACCGGTCGTCGGCGGCCTTGTTCCTGCCGCCGAACATCTTCTGGATCACCACGAAGAACAGCGGGATGAAGAACACGCCCAGGCCCGTGCCCACCACCATGCCGCCGACCACGCCGGTGCCGATCGCACGCTGCGCGCCGGAGCCGGCGCCGGTGGCGATCGCCAGCGGCAGCACGCCCAGGCCGAAGGCCAGCGACGTCATGATGATCGGGCGCAGGCGGTCGCGCACGGCCTGCAGGGTGGCGGCGAGCACCTCCATTCCCTGCTCGTCGTTGGCCTTGGCGAACTCCACGATCAGGATCGCGTTCTTGCTGGTCAGGCCGACCGTGGTGAGCATCGCCACCTGGAAGTAGACG
>JAAZHF010000422.1 GCA_012510865.1 Gammaproteobacteria bacterium | reverse complement strand
TGCTGAAGAACGGCACCTTCGCCTCGCCCGCGATGGCCTTGGCGAGCAGCGTCTTGCCGGTGCCGGGCGGGCCGACCATCAGGACGCCGCGCGGGATCTTGCCGCCGAGCTTCTGGAAGCGCGAGGGGTCGCGCAGGAACTCCACCAGCTCGCCGACCTCCTCCTTGGCCTCGTCGCAGCCTGCGACGTCGGCGAAGGTGACCTTGACCTGGTCGTCGCCCAGCAGCTTGGCCCGCGAGCGGCCGAAGGACATCGCGCCCTTGCTGCCGCCCTGCTGCATCTGCCGCATCATGAAGAACCAGAAGCCGATGATCAGCAGCACCGGCAGGAAGTTGAGCAGCAGCGACCACAGCGTGACGCCCGACTCCGGCGGCGCCTGCTTGATCTCCACGTTGTGGTTCATCAGGTCGTCGACCATGCGCTCGTCGCGGCGCGGGGCGGTGGTGATGCCGGTGCTGCCGTCCTTGCGCTGGAACGGCACCGAGCGCTCGTCCGCGGCGATGTCCACGGCCTTGATGCGGTCGTTGCGGACCTCGGTCATGAACTGCGAGTACATGACCTCCTGGCTGCCGGCCACCTTGGGGCTGAAGCTGTTGAAGACCACCATCAGCACGACGGCGACCACCACCCACAGCATCAGATTCTTGACCAGGTCGTTCATTCCACTCGGCTCCGCGGCGTCGCCGCTAGGTTACTTGATGTCCGCCAGCTTTCCCTGCGCAAGCGCATAGACTTCCGGCGAACGCTGGCGCGAGGCCGCCGGCTTGCGGACCGCGACCTTCGCGTACCGCCGGCGCAGCTCGCGCACGTAGTCGTCGAATCCCGTCCCGTGGAAGAGCTTGATCAGGAACGCGCCGCCCGGCCGCAGGTGCCGGTCGGCGAAATCCATCGCAAGCTCGGCCAGGTACATGGCCCGGGGCTGGTCGACGGCTGCCACACCACTCTTGTTGGGGGCCATGTCGGACAAGACAAGGTCCACGGGCGACCCGTCGAGCATCGCTTCCAGCCTCGAGAGGACCACATCCTCCCTGAAATCGCCATGAAGGAATTCGACCCCGGCCAGCGGCGGCATCTCGAGGATGTCCAGGGCGATCACCCGGCCGTTGTCGCCGAGGGCCTGCCGGACCCACTGCGACCAGCCCCCGGGGGCGGCGCCCAGGTCGACCACCGTCATCCCGGGCTTCAGCAGGCGGTCGCGGGCAACCAGCTCCTCGAGCTTGTACGCCGCCCGCGAGCGCATGCCCTCGGCCTGCGCCTTCTTCACGAAGGGGTCGGAGAAGTGCTCCTGGAGCCAGCGCTGGCTGCTCTTGCTGCGGGTGGCCATCGCCTGCGAAGGGGGGCGTCTGCGGGCCGCCATGATACCCTGCGTGCCCCCCTGGACCCGATCGCACCGATGACCGCCGAGCTCACCGCCGCCCAGAACCGTTTCCTGCGCGGCCAGGCCCACGGCCTCAAGGCGATGCTGCAGGTCGGCGGCAAGGGCGTCACCGAGGCCCTGGTGGCCGAGGTCGACGGCGCGCTCGAGCAC
>JAAZHF010000421.1 GCA_012510865.1 Gammaproteobacteria bacterium | reverse complement strand
GCCGGTATTCCTGCTGCGCCGCGGCCAGCTGTGGGCTGTAGACGGACAGCAGCGGCTGCCCGGCGCGGACCCGCATGCCGGTCTGGTTCGCGTACAACCGCTCCACCCAGCCTTCGAAGCGCGGGGCGATCGCGTACTGCCGGGTCTCGTCGACCTCGACCGTGCCGCTGGTGCGCACGGTAGCGGACATGGCTCCGCGCCTGACCGCTTCGGTGCGCACGCCCAGCGCCTGCACCTTGTCCGGCGGCAGCACCACCGTGCCCGGCGCCGCCGGCGGTGCGTCGTCGGCATAGACCGGGACGTAGTCCATGCCCATCGAATCCTTCTTCGGCACCGGCGACGTGTCCGCCAGACCCATGGGGTTGCGGTAATAGAGCACCTTGCGTTCGGCGGCAGGCGCGTCAACGGAGGTGCCTGCGGTCGGGGAATCATTCGTGGCGCGGCCGGCCATCCAGCCGACGGCGAGGGCGGCGAGTGCGACGCCGATGGCGAGCGACAGGGTCTGGATACGGGTCATCGGATCTCTCCTTCGATGGCGCGCACGGCGGCGGCGCCCAACAGTTCGTCACGCAGTGCATCGACCCGCGCGAGGTCGGCGCCCTGCCATTCATTGAGTGCTTCCAGCAGCGTCCCGAAGTCGACTTCGCCGACCTGGTAGCTGGCCAGGGCGGACTGCCAGGTGGCGTCGGCCTGGGGCAGCAGCGTGTTCTCGATCAGCCCGCGGCGCTCGCGTGCGCTGGTCCACTGCGACCAGGCGGAGGCGCCGCGTTCCTCGACGGCACGCAGCGTGGCGTCCCGGCGGGCCAGCGCCGCGTCTTCGAGCAGGCGCGATTCGCGCTCGCGTTCGCGTCGGGCGCGCTGCTGGAACGGGATTTCGACCTCGAACATCAGCTCGGTGCTCTCGATGCCGTTGCCGTACTGCATCGCACCCACGCCCACGGTGATGTCGGGAAAGCGGTTGCGACGCTGCAGCACCACGTTCGTGCGCGCAGCCTCGGCGCGGGCCTCCTGCGAGCGGACCGCGGGGTGCGCATCGGCGTCGTCAAGGGCCTCGGCGAGCGAGGCGCTGTGGACGACGAGGCGCGGCGCCCCGTCGGGCGTCGCCAGCGGTGCATCGGAACGGCGCCCCAGCACGGCGTTCAAGGTGGCGGCTGCCTCCTGCTTGATCGCGAGGCGTTCGATCCGCTCGCGCTGCAGGCTGGTCTGCTCGACCTGGGCGCGGATGGCATCCTGCTGCGCCGCGCGGCCCAGGGCGTAGCGCACGCCGGCCATCTCTTCGACCTGGCGGAGCAGGGCGATGCGGCGATCGAGCACGGCCACGGCCTGGTCGGCATGCCAGTAGCGTGCGTAGGCCGCCTCGGCGTCGGACAGCAGGTCGCGCGCCGTGGTGAGGCGATCAAGCCCGACCGCGACCGCGTTCTGGCTGGCCGCGGTCCGCGCCAGGCCGCGCTTGCCCCAGAGCGGGATCTGCTGGCGCAGCGCGTAGTCGATCTCGCGCTCGGCACCGGCGTTCCGCCAGGGTTTGTCCGGATCGAGGCCGCGGAATCCGACGGAGGCCGTCGGGTCGGGCAGGGCGCCCGCCGGCTGGATCCGTGCTTCGGCGGCCTGGGCCTCGAAGTCCATGGCCCGCAGCTCGGGGTTGTGCTCAAGCACCCAGGCGCGGATGGACTCGAGGCTGTGTCCTGGGATGGGTTCGGTGGCGGTCGCGGACAGCGCCAGTGCCCACAAGGCGCCGGCGAGCACGCAGGCAGGCAGGTGCCGGAGCGGTGGCCGACGGCGGAACAGCGGGCGAGGGTGCAGGCGCCTGGCCTGCAATCGGTCGAACAGGGATGCCATATCAGTGTCCTTGGGCCGATGCGACGCAGGTCGCTCGGACGAGGCAGGAACACATGCCGTGATGCGCACGGCACGAACGCACAGCACTGCGCCGCACAGGTCGTGCGGAACAGTCAGCGTTCGGGCATCAGATCAGCAGCAGAGCCGCTGGATGGGCGGTGGGGCGGTGCCAGGCGGGCCTGGGTGGCGAATCCACCCATGTTGACGTGACGCCATGTCCACCGTCCGCAACCTCGGCGACCGTGAACCAAGAGAGCCACGCGCCGACAATCAGCGGTGGGACCGGGGGGATGCGCCCACTGTCGGCCGAAACGTCCCCTTCGCTGCAATGCGCGGAACACAGCGCCTTATCCGCCGAGGCCAGCTCGGCGTCACAGCCGTGGCCGTGGTCGTGGCGGGTGTCCGTGTCGGCCGCGACTGCGGCGGGAGTGCCCGGGAGATCCAGACAGCCGCCATGACCGGCCAGCGCGAACTGGGACCAGAGTAGCGCCACCATCGCGAGAAGGGCGGTGCGCTGGAACCAGTTCCGGTGGCGACGGCGGATCATGACTCGAGGTTACCTCTAGCGCGGTCCAATGCAACTGATTCAGATCAACCCTGGGCCAGATCGGGCGTCTGGTCGGGCGTGGTCGCCTTTGGTGACGCCGGAACTGCGGCCGACCTTGCCAGGCGCAGCGCGTTGGCCACCACCGACACCGAGCTCAGGCTCATGGCAAGCGCCGCGACCATCGGGCTCAGCAGTATCCCGAACGCGGGGTAGAGCACCCCGGCCGCAACCGGAACCCCCAGCGCGTTGTAGAGAAACGCGAAGGTGAGGTTCTGCTTCATGTTGGCCACGGTGGCCTGCGAGATCTTCCGGGCGCGCAGGATGCCGCGCAGGTCGCCCTTGACCAGGGTGATCTGCGCGCTCGACATCGCGACGTCGGTGCCCGTGGCCATGGCGATGCCGACGTCGGCGGCCGCCAGCGCCGGCGCGTCGTTGATGCCGTCGCCCGCCATGGCCACCCGCCGGCCTTCGCTCTTGAGGCGCTGCACCAGCTGGGCCTTGTCCTCGGGGCGGACCTCGCCATGTACCTCGTCCAGGCCCAGCTCGGTGGCCACGGCGCGTGCGGTGGTGAGCCCGTCGCCGGTGGCCATGATGATGTGCAGCCCGGCAGCGTGCAGCTCGTTGATGGCGGCCGCAGCCGATGCCTTGATCGGGTCGGCGACAGCGACCAGGCCCGCCAGCCGCCCGTCCACGGCCAGGAACATGGCGCTCGAGCCCTCGCGGCGCATGCGCTCGGCCACGTCGACATGCGCGCCGGGATTGGCGCCCAGGTCGTCCATGAGTGCGGTATTGCCCAGCGCAAGCGCGTGGCCGGCCACGGTTCCGCGCACACCCATGCCCGTGACCGAGTCGAAGTCCTCCACGCGGTCGAACTCGAAGTTCCGGCGCCGGGCTTCGGCCACGATCGCATCGGCCAGCGGGTGCTCGCTGCCCTGGTCCAGGCTGGCCGCCAGGTGCAGGACCCGGTCGGCGTCGAAGCCGTCGAAGGCCACGACTTCTCTGAAGGCCGGGCGGCCCTCGGTGAGTGTGCCGGTCTTGTCGACGATCAGGGTGTCGATGCGGCGCATGTGTTCGATGGCCTCGGCATCCCGGAACAGCACGCCGACCTGCGCCGCCTGTCCGGTGGCGACCATGATCGACATCGGCGTCGCCAGGCCCAGCGCGCACGGACACGCGATGATCAGCACCGAAACCGCGTTCAGCACGGCATAGGTCCAGGACGGATCCGGGCCGAAGTAACCCCAGATGAAGAAGGTCGCGACCGAGATCGCCAGCACCGCCAGCACGAACCAGTAAGCGACGGTGTCGGCCATCCGCTGCATCTGCGCGCGGGAGCGCTGCGCCTGCGCGACCAGCTGCACGATCTGCGACAGCACGGTGTCGGAGCCCACCTTGGCGGCGCGGATCACGAGCGCGCCGGTGCCGTTCTGGGTCGCGCCGATGACCTGGTCGCCCGCGGTCTTCCCGACCGGGATGGGTTCGCCGGTCAGCATTGACTCGTCGACGCTGGAGCGGCCTTCCACCACTTCGCCATCCACCGGCACCTTCTCGCCGGGACGCACCCGCAGGTGGTCGCCGACGTGGACGTGGGTCAGCGGGATGTCTTCCTCGGTGCCATCGGGATTGAGCCGGCGGGCTTCCTTTGGCGCCAGGCCCAGCAGTCCCTTGATCGCCGCCGACGTTTTCGAACGTGCCCGCAGGTCCAGCATCTGGCCCAGCAGCGTCAGCGACACGATCACCGCCGCCGCTTCGTAATACACGCCGACGCGGCCATGCTCGTTGAACGAGGCCGGGAACAGCCCGGGTGCAAAGGTGGCGACCAGGCTGTAGCCAAAGGCCGCCGCGACGCCGATCCCGATGAGCGTGAACATGTTCGGGTGGAGGTTGCGGATCGACTGCACGCAGCGTTCGAAGAACGGCCAGCCGGCCCACAGCACGACCGGGGTGGTCAGCACCAGCTCGACCCAGGTCTGCACGTCGATCGACAGCGGCAGGAGCTGCACGCCGCCCAGTTCGAGGCTTGGGAGATGCCGGCCGAACATGGCCAGCACCAACGTCACCACCGTCAGCGGAAGCGTCCACCAGAACCGGCGCGAGAAGTCGCGAAGTTCCGGATTGTCATCGTCCTCCAGGCTGGGCATTTCCGGCTCCAGCGCCATGCCGCAGAAGGGACAGGTGCCGGGACCGGGTTGCCGGACTTCCGGATGCATCGGGCAGGTATAGATGGCGCCGGGCTGTGCCACCTCGGGCTCCCGTGGCGACAGGTAGCGCTCGGGATCCTCGACGAACTTCGCGCGGCAGCGCTCCGAACAGAAGTGAAAGGGGACGCCGGCGTGGTCCGCATGATGCGGCGTGGTGGCGGGATCCACCTGCATGCCGCAGACCGGGTCGGTCACCCGACCATTCGCGGTTCCAGCAGTGGTGGTCGCGTCATCAGGGTGGGAATGGTGGTGGGAAGACGGTGGGTTCATGCCAGATGATCTTCGAATTGGAATGGACTGCCAAGGTTCCAGTTGCACTGCATCCGTGAAGTCTGCCTGATGCTGGAGCCAGGCCGGGCGGAATCCCCCTCCGAAGACGGGCAGCAGATGGAGATGGTTAAGAAGCCTAGTCGAGACGGGATCTGATGCTCTCCATCTGGTCGATTTCGGAGCGCTGCGCCTTGGTGATCTCGTCACACAGTTCCAGCAACTCGGCGTCATGCAAGCCGGCTTCTCGGCTCATGAGGATCGTATCCGAGTGATGGGGGATCATCAAATCGATGAACTGTCGGTCATCCACGAGCGCCTGCGCCCGGGTTGCGGCGAATGAGCCGATCGTCACTACGGCGAAGATCGCATGGAGCGCAAGGTTCAGGCGCTTCTTGGGGAACATGCCAGGCATGGTGGCGAGCATAAATATCCCCATGGGAGCCCACATGGTCAGTGCCATGTAGAACATGTTCAGGTTGTTCCGGAAGTCGTGGACACCGTCGATCATCGAGAACATGACGATGTACATGACCGCAAGACCGAACACCATGTTGACCCAGAACAACGGATAGGGACGACCGCCGCCCTCGGAGTTCTTGTGACCTGTGCCGTGATCAACGTGTGCCATGTCGATTCTCCTGGAGTTTCCGCCTTGATATCCCACCCCGATGCCCAGCAACCTCAGAAGCCTTGC
>JAAZHF010000420.1 GCA_012510865.1 Gammaproteobacteria bacterium | reverse complement strand
TGGCGGACAAGGGCTACCGCATCGTCATGAACTGCAACGAGGACGGCGGCCAGACGGTCTTCCAGATCCACCTGCACCTGCTGGCGGGCGCGCCGCTCGGGCGCTTCGGCACCCCGGCCTGACCCGGGCTGCGCCGCCTACCAGTAGCCCCACCAGGGCCAGGGCGGCGGGCGCGTCACCCTCGAGCGGGACCGCCGCGGCCACAGGTACACGACATCGGCGTCGACCTTCGGGAAGCGGTAGCCGTAGCCTCCGATCCGGCGGTCCTCGTAGCCGACGATGCGGCCGGTGAAGGTGACCTCGCGGTTCACTTCGAACACCGCGGGGTCGTAGAAGCCGGTGCGGCAGGCGATGAAGCGCCCGCCGGCCTCGCCGTCGGTCCAGTGCGGACGACCCTGGGCGTCCAGCCGCGACGACACCATCTCGAAGCAGGTGCTGTCGGCCCGCGGCTCCCCCTGGACGATGCGCCCGCCCCAGCGGACCGGGCTGCCGGTGGCATCGACCTCGACCGCGTCGAGCGGGGACAGGGCGGTGAATCCGCCCTGCAGCGGCCCCGGCTGGCTGGCGCAGGCGGCGAGCAGCAGGGTCGTGGCGGCCAGTGCGAGCGGAAGGCGCATGCGCATGGGGAACTCCGGTGTGGTGGCCTCGGGTCAGGGGCGGTGCGCGCGGAGGTCGCGGAGCAGGGCGCGCGCGTCGCCCGCATGTCCCGGAGCGTAGCGCCAATCGCTGAAACGCGCGCTGAGGGCGGGCAGGTCGCGGGCGCGCGGGCGCGCCGCGGCCACCCGCGCCGCCCAGGCGGCGGCGGTTTCGTGCGGGAGCGGCACCAGGCCGAAGCGCGCATAGCGCGCCCCGACGCGGTGCCAGGCGCGCAGCACCGGGTCGCGCTCGCGTTCGCCGCGGGCGACCAGCCACAGCATGGCGGCCAGCGCGAGCCCCGCGACCAGGGCGAACAGGAGCACCATCCCGCCCGCGCCGAGGTCGCGGCCGGCCAGCGCGCGCAGGAGGCGCTGCTGGCGGCCCGCGTCGAACCCCAGCACGAGGTCGTTCCACCCGCGCCGCATCCAGTCGCCGACGCCGAACATCGGAGCCAGGGCGCGAAGCCCCGCCGGGACGCGCATGGCGCGGTCGGCGATGGTGTCGTAGATCCGCTCCGGCGCGACGGCGGCCGTGGGATCGACGCGCACCCAGCCGCGTCCGGGCAGCCAGACCTCCGCCCAGGCGTGCGCGTCGGAATTGCGCACGATCCAGTAGTCGCCGACCGGGTTGCGGTAGCCGCCCACGTAGCCGGTGACCACGCGGGCCGGGATCCCGGCGGCGCGCATCAGCACCACGAAGGACGAGCTGAAGTGTTCGCAGAAGCCGAGCTTCTGGTCGAACAGGAACTCGTCCACGCCGTGCCGCCCGGGCGGCGGCGTGGACAGGGTGTAGCCGAACTCGGCCCGGATCCAGGACAGCGCGCGGTTGGCGATCGCCGCGTCGGCCGCGGCCCCGTGGCCGGCCTGGGCGCGCCATTGCGCGGCCAGGGCGAGGGTGCGCGGGTTGAAGCCATCGGGCAGGCGCAGCGCGGCGGCGCGCACCGCGGGTGGCAGCTCCGGTTCGAACGACGCCGGGGCGGCGGAGGCCATGCGCCAGCGCGTGACCGATGACAGCGGTTGGCGGGTCGCGAGCGTGTGGTCGTGGCCGCGCTGCGCCCCGTCCGGCACGTCCACCGGCAGTTCGAGCGCCACGAGGAGCCGGCCGTCGGTGGGTTCGACCTCCAGTTCGTAGCTGTAGCGCCTGCCGCCATGGACGACGGCGGCGGGAGCCGGCGGCCGGAAGCCGCGTGCGGTGGTCCATTCGCGGCCGTCGAAGTCCCACAGCACGGGACCGCGCCAGTACATCTCCGAGGTCGGCGGCACCGGGCCGTCGAAGCTGACGCGCAGCGCCGGGCTGTCGTCGGCCAGCATGTCGAACCAGTCACCGGGGCGCATCGAGTCGGAGAGCCCGGTCACCCCCACCGAGCGCTGCGGCACGCCCCACAGCGGCGTCGCGATGCGCGGCACCAGCCAGAAGGCGGCCATGGCCAGCGGCAGGCCGATCGCGGCCATCGCCGTCACCCCGCGCAGGCGGTCGCGCGGCGGCAGCACCGCATCGTCGCCGCTCTCGAGTTCCGCCAGGCGCAGCATCGCGGCCAGTGCCGCCAGCGCACCGGCCAGTCCCAGCGCAAGGCTGATCGGCCCCTGGTCGAGGAGGAAGGTGGCGAAGGGTGCGAACCGCGCGAAGCCCAGCAGGCTGCGCCCGTCCCGCAGGGTCGCGAGCTCCATCGGCTTGATCGCGAGCATGGCCGCGAGCAGCGCGCAGCCGGTATCGCGGCCCAGCCCCGGGCCCGACTGCGCGAACACCAGCGCGACCAGGGCCAGGGACAGCAGCAGGCGCAGCGCGCGCGGCAGGCGTCGCCGCCACGACAGCGCGCTCACCACCGCGGCCACGGCGGCCAGGCCGGTGGCGAGGGCGCCGGGGAGCTGCAGCAGGAGCGGCAGCAGGCAGCCGGCCGCGGCGGCAAGCGTCCAGGCCCGCGCCGACGGGACCAGCACGGGGCTGCGGGGGGCCGCCTCAGCCACCCGCGCCTCCTTCTCCGTCCGCGGGCAGCAGCGCGAGTGCGCGCAGGCAGGCGTGGCGGTGCGCCCCGCCGCGGTCGGGCCCGAGCGCCTGGCGCGGGAGCCTGAGCAGGTAGCGGCGGCCGTCGCGCGCGGCCTCGTCCACCCAGCGCGCCAGCCTCCGGATGCGGTCCTCGTGCGCCAGCGGCACGGCGTCCCAGTCGAGCACGACGTCGGCGCCGCGCGGCTGCTCGTACTCGCGCACCAGGAGCGTGCCGTGCCGCGCCGACGGCTTCCACGCGACCGCGCGGCGCGAGTCCCCGCGGCGATAGGCGCGCAGGTGGTGGACGTCGTCCCCGGCCGGATGGAGCCGCGCCTGGGCGGTGCCGCCGGCTCCCTCCGGCAGCGGCGGGCCCGCCGCTTCGGGGCGCGGGTATACCAACAGGGGCTGCGCCGGCCAGGCGTAGGCCCAGGCGCGGGCAAGGCCGAGGGGGCGCGTGGTCGACAGGGTGATGCGGCCGGGGTGCAGCCAGCCGCGGCGGTGCGTTGGCAGCGACAGGCGCGCTTCGCCGGCGCCGTCGGCCAGCGAGACCACGTCCCGCTCCCCGCCAAGCGCCAGCCGCAGCCCGTGCCGTCCGCGCGCCGGGTCGGCACGGAGGTGCACGCGCACCGCCATCGACGAGCCCGCGGGAACGGGCTCGGCGCCGACCGCGACCACGGACAGCCCGGAGAGCTGGAGGTGCGCGGCGAACAGGCTGGTGTTGGCGGCGCCCGCCAGCAGCAGCGCCAGAAGCAGCGCCGGGTTGTTGTTGTAGTTCAGCGCGCCGAGCAGCATCACCGCCAGCAGCAGGGCGAAGAAGGCGCCGAAGCGGGTCGGCAGCACGTAGATGCGGCGCCGGTCGAAGGTGATCGGCAGGGCTTCCGGGCCCCGCGGCCGCGCCAGCGACCCGAGGCGCGCGCGCAGGCCAGCCAGCAGCCCGCGCGCCATGCTCAATCGACCGCCACCGCGTGCAGGATCGCCTGCGCCATCGCCGCCTCGTCGCCGGCGTCGCCGTCCACCACCAGCCGGTGCGTGGCCACGGCGCCGAACAGCGCCTGGATGTCATCGGGAAGCACGTGGCCCCGGCCGAGCAGCAGCGCGTGCGCCCGCGCGGCGCGCAGCAGGGCGATGCCGGCGCGCGGCGACAGCCCCACGCGCACCCCGGCCTGGTGGCGGCTGCGTTCGAGCAGGGCCTGCACGTAGTGCACCAGGGCGTCGCTGGCGTGCACCGCGAGCACGGCCTCGCGCAGCCGCAGCACGTCGGCGGCGCCGAGCAGGGGCAGCGCCTGCGCGATCAGGTCGCGGCGGTCGGCGCCGGCCAGCAGCTCGCGCTCGGCTCCCGGGTCCGGGTAGCCCAGGTGCAGCCGCAGCAGGAAGCGGTCCAGCTGCGAGTCCGGCAGCGGGTAGGTTCCGGCAAGGTCGACCGGGTTCTGCGTCGCGATGACGAAGAACGGGGCGGGCAGGGCGTAGGTGGTGCCGTCCACCGTGACCTGGTGTTCGGCCATCGCCTCGAGCAGCGCGCTCTGCGGGCGCGGCGGCGCGCGGTTGATCTCGTCGGCGAGCAGCACGTGGGCGAACACCGGCCCGCGGTGGAACGCGAAGGCGCCGGCCTGGGCGTCGTAGACCGAGACGCCGAGGATGTCCGACGGCAGCAGGTCGGAGGTGAACTGCACCCGCTGGAAGCCGAGCCCGAGCGTCGCGGCCAGCGCGTGGGCCAGCGTGGTCTTGCCCAGCCCCGGCAGGTCCTCGATCAGCAGGTGCCCGTCGGAGAGCAGCGCGGTGAAGGCGAAACGGACCGCGCGCTCCTTGCCCAGCACCAGGGAATTCACCTGGCGCTGCGCGCGCTGCACTGCATCGCGCAGGTCGTCGGGTAGCATGTCCGGGTTCGCGGGCTGGGCGCTCATGCCGGGCTCCATGGGGGTTGCCCGAAGTGTAACGAGGTCGCTGCAGATGCGAAAAAACATCGACGCGCGCGCGGCTTTCGTCGCACTGTGGTGCGCGCTGCTCCTGGCCAAGGCGGCGATCGCCGTGTACCTGCCGCTGTTCGTGGACGAAGCGTTCTACTGGCAGGAGAGCCGGCACCTCGCCTGGGCCTACTCCGACCTCCCCGGCCTGACCGCCTGGCTGATCCGGCTGGGCACGTCGCTGTTCGGCGAAGGCACGCTCGCGGTCCGCATGCCCTTCCTCCTGCTCGCCTCGGCGGTGCCCTGGCTCGTGGTGCGGATCACCGCGCGCGAGTTCGGCGAAGGGCACGGATGGGTCGCCGGGATCGCCGCGCTGCTGCTGCCTCTGTCGGGGTCGCTGGGACTGATGGCGCTGCCCGACACGCCGATGGCGGTCGCCACCCTGCTGTGCCTGGACGCGGGTGCGCGGCTGGTGCGCAGCGTCGGCTACGGCGCGACGCTCGAGCTTGCGCTGGGGCTCGCGATCGGCGCGCTCAGCCATTACCGCTTCGTCGCCGTGATCGCCGTCGGCGCGCTCGCGCTGCTCATGCTTCCGCAGGGGCGGGCCGCGCTGCGGGATTCGCGGCTCTGGATCGCGATCGCCTTCGGCGCCGCCGCGTGGACGCCGCTGCTGGCCTGGAACCTCGAGAACGCCGAGGCCGGGCTGCGCTTCCAGCTGGTCGACCGCCATCCCTGGGCCTGGCAGCCCGACGGCGCCTGGTTCATCGCCATCCAGGCGCTGCTGGCCACGCCGCTGCTGTTCGCGGCGCTTCTGTGGTCGGGCTGGCGCGGGATCCGCGCCGGGGAGGGCAGCGTGCGCTTCATCGCACTCAGCGGGAGCCTGGTGGTGCTCGGCTTCTTCCTCCTCGGCTTCTTCGCCGATACGCAGAGGGTGAGCTTCCACTGGCCGCTGCCGGGCCTGCTGGCGCTGCTGCCGCTGGTGCCGGTCCTGCTGCTGCGCTGGCCGCGGCCGCTCCGGATCCTGGCCTGGGCGTTGGCGGCCGCCGGGCTGGCGGCGGTGCTCGGCTACCACGTGCTGGTGTCCGTGCCCGAACTGCGGGCGCGGACGGCGTCGCTGAAGTGGTATCCATCCAATTTCGCCGGCTGGGACGTGCTGGCCGAGGGCGTGCGCGAACTGCGGGCGACGATGCCCGCCGGCACCCGGATCGTGGCCGACAACTTCAAGGTCGGGGCGGAGCTCGGGTTCGCGCTCGGCGATCCCGCCATCGAGGTGCTGGAGCACCCGGCGAACCGCCAGCACGGGCGCGCGCCGCAGCTGCGCCTGTGGGGCCTGGAGGCCGCCGGGGCCACGGATCCGGGCGGGCCAGTGCTGCTGGTCGTCGCCGCCACCGAGGTCGAATACAAGCACCTGCTGGTGCGCTACCACGCCCTGTGCCGCCGCTTCGGGCCGCTGCCGCCGCCGCGGGTGCTCAACGTGGACCACGGGCGGACGCGTTTCCTGCTGTTCGCCATCGCCGGCCGCGCCGAGGACGGGGACTGCACGCTGCCCGTGATGGCGTGGATCGACGCGCCGGCGGCCGGCGCGAAGGTCGGTCCGGCGTTCGCGGTCGAGGGCTGGGCGTTCAAGGACGGCAGCGGGCTCGAGCGGGTGGACGTGCTGCTGGACGGCGAGGTCGTGGCGCGTGCGGACTACGGCATCGAGAGCCCGGGTGTCGCCAGGTACTGGCGGATATCGACCGATCCGAACCATCCGCGGGTCGGGTTCACGGCGACGGTCGAACTGCCGCCGGGCCCCCGTGGCGCGCGCTGGCTGGGGCTGCGCCTGCACGGTCGCGACGGCAGCATCGAGGACTGGCCGGAGCAGCGCATCCTGGTCGACGCGGACGCGGTGGCGCAGGGCGGGGCCGACGCGCACTCCGCACGCTGAGTGGCGTGCAGGACCACGAAGCGGACCGCGAAGGCCGCCGGCCCCGCGATGCGTCAGGGGAGCGGGAGCCCGCTGTCGCGCAGCAGCCGCGCGGTCTCGATCAGGGGCAGGCCGACGAGGGCCGTGGGGTCGCGCGTCTCGATCGCCTCGAACAGCACGATGCCGAAGCCCTCCGACCTGAAGCTGCCGGCGCAGTCGTAGGGCTGTTCGCGGTCGACGTAGCGTTCGATCGCGGCGCGGTCGAGGCGGCGGAAGCGCACCAGGGTCGTGTCGAGCGCGCTGGCGACGCGACCGTTCGCGGCGACGGCCACCGCGGTCCGGAAGGCGACGCTGCGCCCGGACATCGCCTGCAGCTGTTCGATCGCGCGCTCGCGGGACCCCGGCTTCCCGAGGACCGCGCCGTCGAAGTCGGCCACCTGGTCCGAGCCGATGACGCGGGCGCCCGGATGCAGCGCGGCGACGGCAGCCGCCTTGGCCGCGGCCAGGCGCACGACCAGGTCGGCGGGGGACTCCCCCTGCAGCGCGGCTTCGTCCACCCCGGGCGGGATCGCGTCGAAGGGCAGTCCCAGGCGGGACAGGAGCCCGCGGCGATAGGGCGAGGTCGAGGCCAGCACCAGCGCCGGTCCGCCGCTCACGGATGCGCCGCCCGCGCCTGCTCGATGCGGCGAAGCTGCTGGTCGATGCGCAGCCGTGCGCGGTCGATGGAGTCGCGGACCGCCTCGAGTTCGGCCGGCGACGCCCCGCCGCCGTGCTGCTGCAGCCACAGCCGCTGGCGCAGCATTTCCTGCAGCGCCTCGCGGACCGGGTCGGGACCCTCGCCGGCCACGGCCTCGATCTCGCTGCGGGCGGTGCGCAGGCGAGATTCCAGGGCGTCGGCGGCGTCCAGGACGGCGGCCACGGCCCTCCGGTGGCGGTGCCGGCCGCTGCGCCGGCGCGCCAGGATCCAGGCCAGCAGCGCCGCGAGCGCGAGCAGCAGCAGGGTCGGTGTCAAGCCTGGGCGCCTCCGGGTGCGGGCCTGCAGTCTGCAGGCGGGGCGGGATGGTGGCAAATTGCCCGCCGCGACAAGGGTTTGCCGCCATTGGCCGGGTTTGACAGCGGCGCCGGCGGGCCCTAACATTCTGCGGCTTATGTCCGCAGACGTGCCCGAGGTGCTGGACGCTTGGCGCATGGTTGCGGCCCGGCGGGAGTTCGCTGGCCGCCTGCCGCTGTCGGCCTTCCCGCGCCTGCGCGAGGCGCTGGCGGGGGACCAGGGCGACGTTGCGTTCTCGCTGTCCTTCGACCGCGACGCGCTGCAGGTGCCGTACGTGGAACTCGTCGTCGATGCGCGACTGCCGCTGGTCTGCCAGCGCACGCTGCAGACGTTCGAGTTCCCGGTGGCGCTCTCGCAGCGGCTGGCGCTGATGCGGGACGGGGAGGACTGGGACGAGGCCGCCGAGGCCGCGCTGCCTCCCGGGTACGAAGCCCTGGCCGTGGCCGAGGATGGCAGCATCCGGACCGCGGACCTGGTGGAAGACGAGCTGATCCTGGCGATCCCGGTGGTGCCGGTGTCGCCGGGCTCGGAAAGCGTCGAGCGCGACTGGCCGGTCGACGCCGACGAAGCGGCGCAGGCCAACCCGTTCGCGGCCCTCGCGGCGCTGAAGAAGAACAACTGATCCAAACCCGGTCCTGATCGACCCATTCCGTTTGCTGGAGCAATCCCATGGCTGTACAGAAGTCCCGAGTCTCCCCCTCCCGCCGCGGCATGCGCCGGGCCCACGACGCGCTGTCCGCGAAGCAGCTGTCGACCGACCCGACCTCGGGCGAGACCCACCTGCGCCACCACGTCACCGCCGACGGTTTCTACCGCGGCCGCCAGGTGATCGTGCCCAAGAGCCGGGTGGTCGAGGAAGATTGACCCGCGCGCCCGCCATCGCGGCGGGCGACGACCTGGCCGTGGCGCCAAGCGCCACGCGTCCACCGGCGCCGAGCGGCGCCCAGCAACACGCGAGGTCCGTCCACGAGATGAGTGAGTCCGCCGCGCCGCGCACGTACGCGCGCATCGCAGGAACCGGCAGCTACCTGCCGGCCAAGATCCTGACCAACGACGACCTTGCGAAGATCGTCGACACGTCCGACGAGTGGATCGCCGCGCGCACCGGCATCCGGCAGCGGCACGTGGCCGCCGAAGGCGAGACCACCGGCGACCTGGCGGTCCACGCCGCGCTGCGCGCGCTCGAGGCCGCGGGCACCGACGCCTCCGGAGGCGACCTGATCATCGTCGGCACGACCACGCCCGACCTCGTGTTCCCTTCGACGGCCTGCCTGGTGCAGGCGCGCCTCGGCGTCGCCGGCTGCCCCGCGTTCGACGTCAACGCCGCGTGCTCGGGCTTCATCTACGCGCTCAGCGTGGCGGAGAAGTTCATCGCCTCCGGCGCGGGGAAGACCGCGCTCGTGATCGGCGCCGAGACCCTGACCCGCATGGTCGACTGGAGCGAGCGCACCACCTGCGTGCTGTTCGGCGATGGCGCCGGCGCCGTGGTCCTCAAGGCCGACGCCGACACCGGCATCCTCAGCACCCACCTGCACGCCGACGGCGCCAAGAAGGAGCTGCTCTGGAACCCGGTGGGCGTGTCCGTCGGCTTCCGCGAGAACGAGAAGAACGCCGGCGTGCGCATCCGGATGGCCGGCAGCGACGTGTTCAAGTACGCGGTGAGGGCGCTGGGCTCGATCGTGGAGGAAACCCTCGAGGCCAACGGCATCGACCGCCACGAGATCGACTGGCTGATCCCGCACCAGGCCAACCTGCGCATCATCGAAGCCACGGCCAAGCGCCTGGACATGCCGATGGAGCGCGTCATCGTCACCGTCGACAGGCACGGCAACACGTCCTCGGGCTCGGTGCCGCTGGCGCTGGACGAGGCGGTGCGCTCGGGCAAGGTGGAACGCGGCCAGCTGCTGCTGCTCGAAGCCTTCGGCGGCGGCTTCACCTGGGGCTCGGCGCTGATCCGCTACTGAGCCGGACATACGGGCGGGTACAGACGAAGCGCCGCCGTGGCGCGTATCATCCCCCCGTTTTTTGCAACTGGATCGCCGCTTGACCGCTTCCCGACTCGCATTCGTTTTCCCCGGCCAGGGCTCGCAGTCGCCCGGCATGCTCGCCGACCTCGCCGCGCGCGAACCGCTGGTGCGCGAGACCTTCGACGAAGCGTCGGAAGGCGCGGGCGTCGACCTGTGGTCGCTGTCCCGGGACGCGGACGATGCACGCCTGGACCAGACCGAGTTCACCCAGCCTGCGCTGCTGGCCGCCGGCGTCGCCGTCTGGCGCGCCTGG
Organism: Gammaproteobacteria bacterium; assembly: GCA_012510865.1. GTDB lineage: Bacteria > Pseudomonadota > Gammaproteobacteria > Xanthomonadales > Xanthomonadaceae > Luteimonas. The sequence continues at coordinate 4,305 of JAAZHF010000420.1, read as the reverse complement.
CGCGCGGCCGGCGGCGCCGCGCCGACGCTGCTCGCCGGCCACAGCCTGGGCGAGTACTCGGCGCTGGTCGCCGCGGGTTCGCTGCGGCTGGTGGACGGCGCCCGCCTCGTGCGGCTGCGCGGCCAACTGATGCAGGAGGCGGCGCCCGCGGGCACCGGCGCGATGGCGGCGGTGATCGGCGCGGAGGACGCGCTGGTACGCGAGGCCTGCGAAGATGCCTCGGGCGACGAGGTGGTGGTCGCGGCGAACTACAACTCACCCGGGCAGGTGGTGATCGGCGGCCACGCCGCCGCCGTCGACCGCGCGCTCGGGCTGCTCGCGGACAGGGGCGTGCGCAAGGCGGTGAAGCTCGCGGTGAGCGTGCCCTCGCACACGCCGCTGATGCGCGAGGCCGCCAACCGGCTTTCCGAGGCCATGTCGCACCTGTCCTGGCACGAACCGGCGCTGCCGGTGGTGCAGAACGTCGATGCCGAGGTGCACGACGGCGTGCACGCCATCCGCGACGCGCTCGTGCGCCAGCTCTACCTCCCCGTGCAGTGGACCGGCTGCGTCCAGGCGCTGGCCGCGCGGGGTGCCACGGGCATCGCCGAGTGCGGCCCGGGCAAGGTCCTGGCCGGCCTCGCCAGGCGCATCGACCGGTCCCTCGACGCGCGCGCGCTCGGCACCGCCGCGGACTTCGACGCGGCACTGGAAGAATGGAAGGGCTGACCGTCGCCGCCGCGTGATCCGTGGCACGGGCTCCCTGGTACTTGTTCGACACAGGCGGAAACAGCATGACCCAGGAACTGAGGGGCGAGATCGCGCTGGTCACTGGCGCCAGCCGCGGCATCGGCGCGGCGATCGCAGACGAACTCGCGGCGCGTGGCGCCACCGTGGTCGGCACCGCGACCAGCGAGGCCGGCGCCGGCGCGATCGGCGAGCGGCTGGCGGCGCAGGGCGGCCATGGCCGCGTGCTCGACGTGACCGCGCCCGGCGCGATCGAGGCGCTCGTCGAGTCCGTCGGCAAGGACATCGGCCCGATCTCGATCCTCGTCAACAATGCCGGCATTACCCGCGACAACCTGCTGATGCGCATGAAGGACGAGGACTGGCAGGCGATCCTCGACACCAACCTGACCAGCGTCTACCGCGCATCCAAGGCCGTCATGCGCGGCATGATGAAGGCGCGCCGCGGCCGCATCATCAGCATCGCCTCGGTGATCGGGGTGATGGGCAACGCCGGCCAGGCCAACTACGCCGCCGCCAAGGCCGGCATCATCGCCTTCAGCAAGTCGCTGGCGAAGGAGATCGGCAGCCGCGGGGTGACCGTCAACGTGGTCGCTCCGGGCTTCATCGCCACCGACATGACCCGCGACCTGCCCGAGGACATCAAGTCCGCGCTGGTCGCGCAGGTCGCGCTCGGCCGCCTCGGGGAGCCCGCCGACATCGCGCGCGCGGTCGCCTTCCTCGCCGGTCCGGACGCCGGGTACATCACCGGCGAAACCCTGCACGTCAACGGCGGCATGTACATGCCGTGATGCACGTCGGCCGCCAAGTCCTTGAATGAAAAGGGACCAGGACGGCCGGTACGACCCCAACGGGAATCCCTTACACTACCCACCGCAACAGCCTCCACCGGAGCAAGATACCAATGAGCAGCATCGAAGAACGCGTCAAGAAGATCGTCGTCGAACAACTGGGCGTCAAGGAAGACGAGGTCAGCGCCAGCGCCTCGTTCGTCGACGACCTGGGTGCGGATTCCCTCGACACCGTCGAGCTGGTGATGGCCCTCGAGGAAGAGTTCGAGTGCGAGATCCCCGACGAGGAAGCCGAGAAGATCACTTCGGTGCAGCAGGCGATCGACTACATCAAGGCCCACGTCAAGGCCTGAGTCGCCAGGCGGTGCACGCACCGCACCGAGCACGACAACCCGGGGCCGCTGATGCGGCCTCGGGCGTTTCCGGCGCGCCGCCGCGGCGCGCGAACATCACGGTCCAGGAGTCCCCATGTCCAAGCGTCGCGTCGTCATCTCCGGCCTCGGCATCCTGTCGCCGCTGGGCAATGACCTGGCATCGTCCTGGCAGGGCATCGTGGAGGGCCGTTCGGGCATCGGCCCGATCACCAACTTCGACGCTTCGGCCTTCGCCACCCGCATCGCCGGCGAGGTGAAGGGCTTCGATCCCACGCAGTGGATCCCCGCCAAGGACATCAAGAAGATGGATCCCTTCGTCCACTACGGCGTGGCCGCGGCGATGATGGCGATCGCGGACGCCGGGCTGGAGGTCGCGGCCGACGCCGAGCGCATCGGCGTGGCCATCGGCGCCGGCATCGGCGGCCTCAAGGGGATCGAGGAAACCGCCATCAAGTACCACGAGGCCGGCCCGCGCCGGATCTCGCCCTTCTACGTGCCGAGCACGATCATCAACATGATCGCGGGCCAGGTCTCGATGATGACCGGTGCCAAGGGCCCGAACATCGCGGCCGTCACCGCCTGCACCACGGCGACCCACAACATCGGCCTGGCGATGCGGATGATCCAGTACGGCGACGCCGACTGCATGATCGCCGGCGGCGCCGAGTTCGCCACCACCCCGACGTCGCTCGGCGGCTTCTGCGCCATGAAGGCGCTGTCCACGCGCAACAACGAGCCGGAGAAGGCCTCGCGCCCCTGGGACGAGGGCCGCGACGGCTTCGTGATGGGCGATGGCGCCGGCGTCCTCGTGATCGAGGAATACGAACGCGCCAGGGCGCGCGGCGCGCGCATCTACGCCGAGCTCGCGGGTTTCGGCATGAGCGGCGACGCCTACCACATGACCGCGCCGAGCGAGAACGGCGAGGGCGCCGCGCGCTGCATGGTCGCCGCGATCCGCGACGCGGGCATCGACCCGTCCGCGGTCGGCTACATCAACGCGCACGGCACCTCCACCCCGGCGGGCGACCTGGCCGAGACGATGGGCATCAAGAGCGTGATCGGCGCGCACGCGCGCGCGGTGATGGTCAGCTCGACGAAGTCGATGCCCGGCCCCCTGCTGGGCGCCGCGGGCGGCGTCGAGGCCGTGTTCTCCGCCATGGCGCTGCACACCGGCGTGATCCCGCCGACCATCAACCTCGACAACCCGTCGGAAGGCTGCGACCTCGACTACGTGCCGCACACCGCCCGCGAGAAGCAGGTCGAGGTGGCGATGTCGAACTCGTTCGGCTTCGGCGGCACCAACGGCAGCCTGGTGTTCCGCCGCATCTGAACCCGACGCCGCCCCGGCGGGCGGCGAGCCGCACATGAACCCCGTCCGCGCGCTGGCGCCCGACCTCGACCTGCTCGCGCTGCAGCGGCGCGCGCGTGCGCGCTACCCGCTGCTGCTCGAGTCGGTCGCCTCGGGGACGGCGCAGGGCCGCTGGGACATGCTGCTGGTCGCCGATGGACGCCGTCTCCGGCTTGACCGCGCGGGCGCGGTGAGGCGCGGGGACGGCGCCGTGGCCGGCGACGATTTCCTGGCTGCGCTCGACGCGGACTGGCGACGGCTGCGGCTGCCGCGGGTCGACGGGCCGTGGCCGTTCCAGGGCGGCTGGGCGCTGCTGCTCGGCTATGAGCTCGCCGCCGGGGTGGAGCCGGTCCTGCGACTGCCGCCCGCCCCCGGCGCGCTGCCGGTGGCCGTGGCCTGCCGCTGCCCGGCGGCGGTGCTGCGCGACCGCGCGAGCGGCGCGGTCGTGGCGCTCGCGGAGGCCGGCGCCGAGGGCCTGCTCGACGCGGTGCTCGCCGACATCGACGCGATGTCCATGGATGCCGCGGCGCCGCCCGCGTGGCCGCGCCTGGTGGATTGCCGCGAGGAGCCCGGCGCCGCGTACGAGGCCGCCGTGGAGCGCGCGCTGGAGTACATCCGCGCGGGCGACGTGTTCCAGGTGAACCTGTCGCGTGCCTGGGAGGCGCGCTTCGACGCGCCGCTGGCGCCGGCCGCGCTGTATGCGCGGCTGCGCGACGCGAACCCGGCGCCCTTCGCCGGCCTGTTCGACCTCGGCGAGTGCGGAGCCGTGGTGAGTGCGTCGCCCGAGCGCCTGGTCTCGGTCCGCGGCGACGTCGTCGAGACCCGGCCCATCGCCGGCACCCGCCCGCGGCTGCCGGGCGAGGACGACGCCGGTCGCATCCGCGAACTGATCGCCCACGCCAAGGAGCGGGCCGAGCACGTGATGCTGGTGGACCTCGAGCGCAACGACCTGGGGCGCGTCTGCCGCCCCGGCAGCGTCGAGGTCGACGAGCTGATGGTGGTCGAGAGCTACGCGCACGTGCACCACATCGTCAGCAACGTCCGCGGACGTCTGCTCCCGCGGGCG
>JAAZHF010000419.1 GCA_012510865.1 Gammaproteobacteria bacterium | reverse complement strand
TTCGGCGCCATCACCCTGGTGCTGTGGCTGGGCGCGCACGACGTCGCGGCCGACCGCATGCGCGCCGGCACGCTCGGCCAGTTCGTGCTGTACGCGATGTTCGGCGCCGGCTCGGTGGGCGCGCTGGCCGAAGTCTGGAACGAGCTGCAGAAGGCCGCCGGCGGCATGGGCCGCGTCGGCGAGCTGCTCGAGGAACAGCCGAAGGTCGTAGCCCCCGCCGCCCCGCGCGCGCTGCCGCGGCCGGTGCGCGGCGCGGTCGCCCTGCGCGACGTGGTCTTCCACTACCCCACCCGCCCCGACACCGCCGCGCTGGAGCATTTCAGCCTTGCGGTGGCACCGGGCGAGACCGTGGCACTGGTCGGCCCCTCCGGCGCCGGCAAGAGCACCGTGTTCTCCCTGCTGCAGCGCTTCCACGACCCGCAGTCGGGCAGCGTCTCGCTCGACGGCATCGACCTGCGCGAACTCGACCCGGTCGGACTGCGCGGCGAAATGGCCCTGGTCGCGCAGCGCCCGACCATCTTCGCCGCCAGCGCCGCGGACAACATCCGCTACGGCCGCCTGGACGCGACCGACGCGGAGGTCGAGGCCGCCGCGCGTGCCGCCGAGGCCCACGACTTCATCATGGCCCTGCCCGGGGGCTACGCCTCCGAGCTGGGCGAGCGCGGCGCGCGCCTCTCGGGCGGGCAGCGGCAGCGCGTCGCCATCGCCCGCGCCCTGCTGCGCGACGCGCCGGTACTGCTGCTGGACGAGGCCACCTCGGCGTTGGACGCACAGAGCGAACGCGCGGTGCAACACGCGCTGGAGCGGCTGATGGAAGGACGCACCACCCTCGTGGTTGCGCACCGCCTGGCCACCGTGCTGCGCGCGGACCGCATCATTGTCATGGACCACGGTCGCATCGTGGCCGAAGGCACGCACGCGGAACTGCTGGCGCAGGGTGGGCTGTATGCGGAGCTGGCGCGGCTGCAGTTCCTCGATGCGGTTCCGGCGACCTGACGCCCGCCGGGTACGGTCAACAAGCCGCCGGAAGCTCTACTTTTACTGTGCCTGCTTGACGGGGAAGCTTACGCCCTGGCATAGCTGGGGGCTTACCTCATTGCTGAGTTATGTTTATCCATTCTTGCAGCGCTATTCCCGTACAGCCTTGACTAGCAACTCTCCCCAGCCCTGTCCGGCTGCACACTTCTGTCCTCCCGCTCGAATATATCGACACCCTCGAAGCCCAGTTAGCAATGCGACAAACTCTCGCTGAACTACTGGATCTACCTCACTTATAATATGCACTTTTGAATCTGCACCACGTACTGATATCAGGATTTCCACACGGCTACCATCAAGGGCATCGTAGACCTCCGCCCTTGCTCCTTTCATGTGAATAATCCGAGGTTCAAGGCTACCCTCCGGTCGCCTTGGTGCGGAACCCACGTAAATCACCGCAACCTCTGCATCCCCCTTAAGTACCCGATAAAGATCAAAGTCTGCCGGAACCGAGTAATCTAGGTGTGTATTCGCGGGCAACCGAAAGCACGCGGCTGGGTTGAACACATTACATGGATATTGAGACAAGTTTTCTTCGGCCGCTCGCACGTCCATGGAGGTGGCTAGAGGGAGAACAAGCGCAAGCCCCAAGATCAACTTCATTAGTCTTCCTCCTGGCGGAAAATGTTTGACTTAGCCTCCATGATATTATTCATATTTCGATCCTCCATCACTCCCGGAACTACATTCATTATGTTGTTTCCGTAGCGAGGATCTGGCTGACGAGTTTTGACATCGTAGAGATCATCGTCACCAGCAAGATGAAGAAACTCATGGGCCGGCGCTCCACCTTTACCCGGCGTACTAGTCACGTCAATCCACGCCTTTCTGCCACCAACCTGGGCTGCGCTTAGACCGCTTTGTCTCTCCGTGGGGCCCGCAGTGAGCTTTACTTCGTTTCTCGCAGATCGAGGGGTGTCTCTAGTAATTTCAGTGACCGCAAAAGTCACTTTTGTATCTTTTCCGTCGATCTTGTAAGTGCCCGAAAGCGCAGCGACGCTTTCTTTCACTGCCGCAACATGCTCCTTAGTTACACCTGGACCTAGGACAAATTTTGTTGGGAAACTGACGTTGACCGAACCGTCCTTCATTCGTGTGATGATCGCTGCGCGACCATCCGGATCCTTGAATTTATAGGGATTACTGTTCCCGTAACGATATCGATGGAACTGCCCTATCGGATTCGAGTGCGCCATGACCGGATCAACGCTCAGGAAGATTCCAAGCAGCGGATCATAATAGCGCTGCTGCATATAAACGAGCCCGGTCGCCGCATCCTCCACATGCCCCGTATACCCCGGCCCATCATGCATCGCCCGGTTCAGCACCTGCCCGTAGGGCTCGTACTCCGTCTCCTCCACGATGTCGCGGTTCTGCCGCGTCACCACCACCGGGCTGCCCAGGGCATCGGTGTGCTGGTACTTCACCACCGCCGCGCCGGTGCCGCTTGCCGGCCGCTCGTGGATCGCGATCAGGGTGTTGCCCAGGTAGATCTGGTCGGTCTGCAGCAGGGTCCGGTCGCTCTTCTGGTACAGCAGCTTGCCGTCCAGTCCGTACTGCGACAGCACCGTGCCCTGCACGAACTGCATCGCCAGCACCCGTCGTCCGTGGCCGTCGTATCGATAGCGCTCCACGCCATCCACTTCCCGCAGCCGGTTGCCGAAGTCGAAGCGGTAGCCCTGTCCCGGCACGTTGGGATCCGGACCCTCGCGCCGCAGTTCCAGGTTGCCCTGATCGTCAAAATCCAGGCGGGTGACGACCGCGCCGCCGCAGCTGCCGCTGCGGATTTCAGCCAGCTGGCGCTGGGCGTTGTAGCAGTAGTGATGGTCACGGCCCTGGGTCCCGCCGATGTTCACCCGCACCAGGTCGTCGAGCACGTTGTAGGCGTAGTGCGCGCCGGTCGCGCCGTACATCGGGGATGTCACCCGGGTCAAGCGGTCGAGCCCGTCGTACTCCATCGTCCGCGAGCGCCGTCCGGCCTTGCCGGGACGCACGTCGGTGATCGCCAGCACGTTGCCGTGGCCATCGAAGTCGTACTGGTCGTGCAGGAACTGGCTGCCGCCGTGGATGGACGAGACGGTGTCCGGCAGCTGGCGGTCGTTCTGCGTCATCGCATGGACGATGTTGTTGCCGTAGGCGAAGCCGGCCACGGCGCCGTTGGGGTGGTAGGTGATGCCGCTGGCGTAGGTGGTCCCGCCGCCGCTGATCGCGGTCGGCTGGCCCAGGGCATCCAGAGTGCGGGTGACCGTGTGCCCGCTGGGATAGGTCAGGCTCGTCTCCTGCCCGTTGGCGTTGTAGCCATGCTCGACCGAGAACGTGTACCAGGCCGGCACCGCGATCAGCTCGGTCTTGAGCAGGCCGCGCTTGAAGTAGGTGTAGAGGTTGCGCGTTTCCTTGGGATCGGCGCCCTCGGCGCCGATGTTCCAGGTGCTGATCTGCTGCGGCTTGCCGTCGGCGTAGTAGCTCCAGGCCTGGTCGCCGTTGCCGGTGCCGGGGGCAGCGAGGGGGAATGAGAGGGTCTTCAGGCGGTTGCGGGCGTCATACGTCCGGTCGACCCGGCGCGCGCCGATGGTGGGCGTGAGGCCGGTGGCGTGGCAGGCCGTGGCCGGGGGCAGGCCTGCGGCCGACCAGGCGAGGTTTC
>JAAZHF010000418.1 GCA_012510865.1 Gammaproteobacteria bacterium | reverse complement strand
GGTCGTGGTCGGGGCGCTGCTGGTGCACATGCTGGTGGTGTATTCGCTGGCGCTGAAGTTCGTCGGCGGGTATTCGCCGGCGAAATTCTTCAGGGGCGTGCAGGAAGCCATGCTGATGGCCTTCTCGACGGCATCGAGCAACGCCACGCTGCCGACCGCGCTCAAGGTCGCCGACCGCGACCTGCACCTGCCCACCAAGGTCTCGCGCTTCGTGCTGACGATCGGCGCCACCGCCAACCAGAACGGCACCGCCCTGTTCGAGGGCGTGACCGTGATCTTCCTGGCCCAGTTCTTCGGCGTCGACCTCACCTGGGGCCAGCAGTTCATGGTGATGCTGGTCTGCATCCTCGGGGGCATCGGCACCGCCGGCGTGCCCTCGGGCTCGCTGCCGGTGGTGGCGCTGATCTGCGCCATGGTGGGGGTGCCGCCCGAGGGGATCGGGCTGATCCTGGGCGTGAACCACTTCCTCGACATGTGCCGGACCACGGTCAACGTGACCGGCGACCTGGGCATCGCGGCGATCGTCTCCCGTGGCGAGGTGGATTCGCCCCTGGAACCCGCGCCGGAGGGCCCCGGGGCCGCGGCCTGAGGGCCGCCGGGAGACTCGGCGGGCGGGGGATGGGACAATGGCGGCTTCGCCCGCCCCCGATCCGTCCGAGAACATGACCAGCCCCAGCCGCCGCGACCTCGCCAACGCCATCCGCTTCCTCGCCGCCGACGCCGTCCAGGCGGCGAACTCCGGCCACCCCGGGATGCCCATGGGCATGGCCGCCATCGCCGAGGTGCTCTGGAACGACTACCACAGCCACAACCCCGGCAACCCCGGATGGTTCAACCGCGACCGCTTCGTGCTCTCCAACGGCCATGGCTCGATGCTGCAGTACGCGCTGCTGCACCTGTCCGGCTACGACCTGCCGATCGAGAAGCTGAAGAACTTCCGCCAGCTGGGCCACCGCACCCCGGGGCACCCCGAGAACTTCGTCACCGCGGGCGTCGAGACCACCACCGGGCCGCTGGGGCAGGGCTTCGCCAACGCGGTCGGCTTCGCGCTCGCGGAGAAGCTGCTGGCGCAGCGCTTCAACCGGCCCGAGTTCGCCGTCGTCGACCACCGCACCTGGGTATTCCTGGGGGACGGCTGCCTGATGGAGGGCATCTCGCACGAGGCCGCCTCTCTGGCCGGCACCTGGGGCCTGGGCAAGCTGGTGGCGTTCTGGGACGACAACCGCATCTCCATCGACGGCGATACCGCCGGCTGGTTCACCGACGACACCCCGGCGCGCTTCGAGGCCTACGGCTGGCGCGTGATCCGCGACGTCGACGGCCATGACGCGGCGTCCATCAAGGCCGCGATCGAGCAGGCGCTGCGCGACGACGACCGCCCGGTCCTGGTCTGCTGCCGCACCACGATCGGTTTCGGCTCGCCCGGCAAGGCGGGCAAGGAGTCCTCGCACGGCGCGCCGCTGGGCAAGGACGAGCTGCAGGCCACGTGCCGCGCGCTGGGCTGGGAGCACGGCCCGATCGAGATCCCGGAAGCGAGCCGCGACGGCTGGCGTGCCAACGGCGCGGGCACGGTGCGCGAGTAGCAGTGG
>JAAZHF010000417.1 GCA_012510865.1 Gammaproteobacteria bacterium | reverse complement strand
CTCCATCAGGCCGGGCAGGCGAAGGGCTTGCGGGCGGAGCCCGCGCGCCCGAGCTTGCGGTCGCTCACCGGCACCGCGCTGCCGTCGAGGCGCCAGTCGTAGATCACGCTGAAGGCCAGCACGCGGGCCACGTAGTCGCGGGTTTCCCTGTAGGTGATGGTCTCGATCCAGAAGTCGGGGTCCATCGCCGGCCTCTGCGCCTGCCAGCGCGCCGTGGGCGTGGGCCCCGCGTTGTAGGCGGCGATGGCGACGTAGGGCAGGGCGTACGTGTCCTTCATCTCGCGCAGGTAGGCGGTGCCGATGCGGATGTTGGTGGCGGGGTCGTACAGCGATTCGGCGCCGGTCCACGGCACGCCCAGGCGACGGGCCACCGCGGCTCCGGTCTCGGGCAGCACCTGCATCAGGCCGCGGGCGTTGGCCGGCGAGCGCGCGCGGGGGTTGAACACGCTCTCGGCGCGGATCTCGGCCGCGACCCAGGCCGGGTCCAGGCGGTTGCGCGCGCTTTCGGCCCGGATCAGCGTGTCGTGGTGGAGCGGGAAGCGCAGCGTGTACAGGCGCCGTTCCTCCGGCCGGCGCGCGCCGCCGACGTTGACCAGGCCGAACACGCCGCGGTCGAACCAGCCGTTGTCCTGCGCCACTTCCACGGCGATCCGGCGCTGGCGGTCGTCGAAGCGCGACAGGGCGTCGCGCCATTCGCGCTCGGCCCAGGCGGCGCGGCGGATGCGGTACAGCGCCATCGAGCGCTCCATCGCCGGGTCCGCGGCCACCGCGGCCTTCTCGGCCGGGGTCGCGGCGTGGTCCAGCGGACACAGCGCGTAGGGCTCGCCGATCCGGTCCGCGGCCAGGAAGCCGTGGAATTCGGGATCGCGCGCGGCCGCCGCGTACAGCGCACGGGCGCCCGCGCGGTCGCCGGAAAGTTCGCGCAGGCGCGCCCCGAAGTAGGTCCAGCGCGAATCCGAGCGCTGCGCCTCGGGCATGCGTTCGATCGCGGCCAGCGCCGCCGGCCAGTCCGAGCGCGCCAGCGCTTCGCGCACCCGCCACTCGTGCAGCCGCGCGTCGTAGGCCGACCCGGGCACCGCGGCCAGCCGGCGCGCGCCGCCTTCGCCGTAGGAGGCGACCGTCCACAGGGCGATCTGGTACAGCACGCGGTTGCGCTCGGCGTCGCCGAATGCGAGGGCCCCGGCGATCCGCGGCAGCAGGGCCTCGGCCGCGTCCGGATCGCTGCGCGCGAGCGCGGCCAGGCCATGGGAGGCGGCCAGCCGGCTGCGCGCGGTCTTCGGCCACGTCGCGGCGCTGGCGTCGGCCTTGCCGAGGTAGGCGGCGTAGGCCTCGGCCTGGGCGCGCTCGCCGGCCGGCAGGCCGCGCGCGGCCGCCCGCACCACCGCCGGCTGGCCTTCGGCGATCGCGGCCTCGATCCGCGACCAGCGCAGCGCGTCGTCGAGCTTGCCGCGCTCGGCCAGGGCCGCGAACACCGGGTCGCAGGCGTCGGGCTGCGACCGCCCCGCGCCGCGCCACAGCGCCTGCACCTGCGCGTCCCAGGCCGCATCGGCGGCGCCGGTGCGCAGGCGCGCCTCCAGTTCGCTGCAGGCCAGTGCGTCGCCGCCGGTGCCGGGCACCCAGGTCGCGCGGAACGCGCCCCATTCGCGGCGCCTGGCCAGCTCGCCCAGCCACGCCGCGCGGAAGGCGGCGGCCACCGCCTGGCCCTCGTGGCGCGCCAGGAAGGCAGCCGCCTCCGGATGCGTCACCCGCGACAGGTCGCGGTGCAGGCGGGCGTAGGCGACCCAGCCCTGCAGCGGATGGTCGGCGCGCAGCGGGGGCACGGGCTGCCCGGCCTCGGCGGCGGCCAGCGCGCGGCGCGCGAGCTCGTCCCCGGGCCGCTCCTGGGCCTGCGCGGCGGCGGGCCCGGCGGACAGCGCGAGCGCCGCAGACAGTAGGATGGCGAACTTTGCTTGCGGCATGCGGGGACTATATCCAATGGGCCCGCCGCCGATCCTGAAGGAAGCGACGTGATCGAAGGGTTCTGGCTGTTCCCGCTGCTCGGCCTCGTCGCCGGCGTGCTGGCGGGCCTGCTCGGCATCGGCGGCGGCCTGGTTCTGGTGGCGGCGCTCGCCTGGCTGCTGCCGCTGCAGGGCGTGGAGCCCGACCTGGCCATGCACGCCGCGCTGGCGACCTCGATGGCCAGCATCGTGTTCACCGCGCTGTCCTCTGCCTGGTCGCACCACCGGCGCGGCAGCGTGCTGTGGCCGACCGTGGCCTGGATGCTGCCGGGCCTGCTGCTGGGCGGCTGGCTGGGGAGCCGCTTCGCCGTCGGCCTCGAGGGCATCGTGCTGCGCTGGATCGTGGCCCTCTACTGCCTGCTGGCCGGCGCGCAGATGGCGCTGGGCGGCGCGCGCTCGCGCGGGGGCGGCGACGTGGTGCCGCGCGGCGCCGCCATGACCGCGGCCGGCACCGGCATCGGCGCGCTGTCGGCGGTGGTCGGCATCGGCGGCGGCAGCATGACCGTGCCGCTCCTGGTCTGGCGGGGCGTGCGGCCGGTGCGCGCGGTCGGCACCTCGTCGGCCTGCGGGGTGGCGATCGCGGTCGGCAGCGTGCTGGTCTACGCGCTCGGCGCGGCGCCGGGCGGCCTGCCCCAGGGCGCCGTGGGCTACGTGCACGTGCCCGCGGCGTTAGGCGTGGCCGTGGCCTTGGTGCTGGCCGCGCCGCTCGGGACACGGCTCGCCCATGCGATCAGCGGCCCGGCGCTGCGGCGCGTGTTCGCGATGTTCCTCGTCGCGGTGGGCCTGAGTCTCGTCCTGGGAGGGTGAACGGGCCCGCGCGGCCCGGGGGCTTGCCGCGGTCGCGGGATTTGTTTACCAAGAGGGCGCCGACGGCACGGGGGCAACGGGCCGGCACCAGATCGACCCTGCCAGGAGAGATCCATGCACATGCCCCCGCGTCGCCTGCTCGCGGTCGCCGTCTGCGCCGCGCTCCCGCTCTGCCTCCCGATCGCCGCGTCCGCCCAGGACGCCGACCCGACGACCCTCGACTCCGTCACCGTCACCGGCTCGCGCATCAAGCAGGCCGAGCTCGAGACCCATGTCCCGGTGCAGGTGCTCAGCCGCGAGGACATCGACCGCAGCGGCTTCAAGTCGGTCGCCGACATCGTCCAGAACCTGACCGCGAGCGGCGCCGGCCTCAACACGAAGTTCAATTCCAGCGGCAACTTCGGCTTCCCGCCCGACGGCGGCGGCGTGGGCGCGGGCGCGGCCACGGTCGACCTGCGCCACCTCGGCCCCAAGCGCGTTCTGGTGCTGGTCGACGGCATCCGCTGGGTCAACGAGTCCTCGGGCTCGGGCGTCGGCGCGGCGGTCGACCTCAACACCATCCCGCTGGCGCTGGTCGACCGCATCGAGGTGCTCGAGGACGGCGCCTCGTCGATCTACGGCTCGGACGCGATCGCCGGCGTGGTCAACATCATCACCCGCAAGAACGTGCAGGGCGGAGACATCGAGCTCCATTACGGGACCTTCGAGGACCTTGGCGGCGACACCTGGGGCGCCGACATGAGCTACGGCGGCGGCAACGACCGCATGCAGTGGGTCGTGGGCGCCTCGTACTTCAAGCAGGACGAAGTGGCATCGACGGAGTACGGCCCGGCCAGCGTGCCGGTGCCCGGGACCGGGTTGTCGAACGGCAGCTCGGCCACGCCGCAGGGGCGCTTCGTGTTCCTGGATCCCAACACCGGCCTGGTGCACGACCTGACCACCAACACCGGCGCCGGCGACCCGGTGTTCACGCCGGGCCAGGAGTGCGCCCGCAGCGACGACTTCCACTGTTTCGACACGCCCGACCGCTTCAACTTCGCGCCCTACAACCTGCTGCTCACGCCGTCTGAGCGCAAGACCGTGTTCGGCCAGGTGCGCTTCACCTTCAGCGACAGCGTGGGCGGCTACGTGCGCGCGCTGTACAACGAGCGCGAGTCGGCCAACCAGGCGGCGCCCGAACCCTTCTTCCTGGGCACCGACGCCGGCATCTACAACCCCTGGGGCGAGAGCCTGCTGTTGATCTCGGCGCTGAATCCGTACAACCCCTTCGGCTTCGACCTCACCACCGTGGGTCCGGACGCCAACCTGTTCCTGATCGGCCGCCGCCCGGTCGAGGGCGGGCCGCGCCGCTACGAGCAGGACGTGGAGACCTGGTACGTCGCCGCCGGCCTGGAGGGCGCCTTCGACGTCCGCGACCGGCCCTGGAGCTGGGACGTGAACGTGGTGCGCAGCGAGAGCAGGGCCGACCAGACCAACTATGGCAGCTACAACCTGCGCCGCATCAACGAAGCCTTGGGCGACCCCGCGGCCTGCGCCGCGATCACCGGCAGCGTGCCGCTGAACCTGTTCGGCGGCGCCGGCACCATCACGCAGGAGATGCTGTCCTTCATCCAGCCGGTGGTGCGCGACCGCAGCGAGAACACCCTGACCCTGGCCTCGGCCAACGCCACCGGCACGCTGTTCGAGCTCCCGGCGGGCCCGCTGGCGTTCGCCGCCGGCTACGAGTACCGGAAGTACGAAGGCCGCTACCAGCCCGACCCGATCACCGTCGCCGGCGAGTACAACGGCGTGCCCTCGGGTCCGACCAGCGGCGACTACGACGTCAACGAGGTCTACCTCGAGCTCGCCGTGCCGCTGCTGTCCAACCCGGAGCGCGGGAGCGCGCTGGACATGAGCATCGCCGGCCGCTACTCCGACTACTCGACCTTCGGCGGCGAGAGCACCGGCAAGTTCGGCCTGCGCTGGCAGCTCGCAGAGGAGTTCGTGCTGCGCGGATCGTTCGCGCAGGGCTTCCGCGCGCCGTCGATCGGCGAGCTCTACGGCACCCTGTCGCGCTTCGACGCCACGCTCGTGGATCCCTGCTCGGGCCCCGCCAACGCGGTGCGGCCGGAGTGCGTGGCCCAGGGCGTACCCCCGGATTACGTGCAGACCAACTCGCAGATCTCGGTGGTCACCTCGGGCAACGCGGACCTGCAGCCGGAACTGAGCCGCAGCCTGATGCTGGGCGCGGTCTGGAGCCCGTCCTTCGCCAGCGGCGCGACCTGGTCCGAGCGCATGGACCTGGGCCTGACCTTCTACAAGCACACCATCGACGACGCGATCCAGGCGCCCGACGCACAGGCCATCCTCGAACGCTGCGTGTTCGAACAGGATCCGTTCTCCTGCGCCTCCTACGACCGCAGCGAACGCGGGCAGATCGTCCGCTTCGACGACATCCTCGACAACCTCGGCACCATCCGCACCGACGGCTGGGACTTCAGCCTCGCCTGGCTGCTGCCCGAGCGGCCGTGGGGCCAGCTGCGCTTCGACGCCAAGGCCACCTTCGTCGGTGAGTACGAACTGGTCAACGAGTCCGGCCAGGCCGAGCCGCGCGCGCCGGGCGTGGAGGTCAACAACAGTGCGATCCCCGAGTGGACGTCGACGCTCGCGACGCAGTGGACGCGGGGCCCGTGGGCGCTGGCATGGACCATGCGCCACATCGACTCGCTGCGCGAGTCCTGCGGCGGCGCCAGCGGCTTCGACATCTGCGACGACTCCGACGCCGACATCAACCGGCTGGACGCCACGACCTACCACGACCTGCAGCTGTCCTGGAACAGCGACGCGTGGCTGCGCGGCATGCGGCTGGTGCTGGGCGTCAACAACGTCACCGGCGAGGACCCGCCGATCTGCCTCAGCTGCTCGCTCAACGGCTACGACGCCGCGACCTACGACCTGCCGGGGCGGTTCTTCTACGCCCGGCTGGGCGTCCGCTTCTGAGGCCGGCGGGCGCGACCCCCGCCGGTTCGCTCCCGCGCCCCCGCGCCGGCCCGCGCCCGCGCGGGGGCGAGGCCGGTCGCGGGCGCGGTTGACGTGATACCCGAGTCAACAGGGGGAAACCATGTCGACGAGTCCTCACTCCGACCCGCCGCTGCGGCTGGGCATCGTGGGCTGCGGCGCGATCACGCGCGAGGCCCATCTTCCGGTCATCGCCGGCAACCGCGGCGTCGAGCTGGCCGTCCTCTGCGACCGCGACCGGCGCAACGCCGCGCAGGCCGCGCGCGAAAGCGGGAGCGACGCGGAAATCACCACCGAACCCGCCGCGCTCGAGGGCAGGGTCGACGCCGCCATCGTGGCGGTGCCGCCCCGTTTCCACGCCCCGGTCGCGATCCAGCTCATGGAGATGGGCATCGACGTGCTGTGCGAGAAGCCGCTCGCGATCACCGTTGCCGACGGCCGCCGCATGGCCGAGGCCGCGCGCGCCGGCGGCCGCGTGCTCGCGGTGGCGCTGATGATGCGCTTCTTCCCGCACAACCGCTGGCTCGCCGACCTGGTCGCGGACGGCGAGATCGGCGAGGTCCGCGAGGTGATCGTCGAGGACGGCGCCCCGCTGGACTGGCCGATGGCCATCAACAGCTACTTCGACCGCGAGGCCACCGGCGGCGGCGTCCTGTTCGACACCGGCGTGCACCTGCTCGACCGCATGCTGTGGCTGTTCGGCGACCTCGAGGACATCGCCTTCGAGGACGACGCCTTCGGCGGCTTCGAGAGCAATGCCCGGCTGACCGGCACCCTGCGCTTCGACGGCCGCCCGGTTCCGGCGCGCCTGGAGTTCAGCTGGTCGCACCACCTGCGCCGCAGCATCCGCGTGGTGGGCGAGCGGGGCACGCTCGAGGCCGCGACCTCGGACCCGCGCACCCTGGTGCTCCACCGCGAGACGCGCCGCGGCCCGATGGAGATGCGGATCGCCTGCGCCCCGCACTGGGACGGCCGCGGCCACTACCGCGCGCAGCTGGCCGACTTCATCGGCGCCGTGCGCGAGCGGCGCGATCCGTTCGTCACCGCCGAGTCCGCGCTCAACGCGCTCCAGGTGATCGAAACCGCGTACGCGCGGCGCAGGCCGATGGCGCAGCCCTGGCTGCCGCGCATGGAGGCCCCGGCATGAAGCCCACGAAGATCCTCGTCACCGGCGCGACCGGCTTCATCGGTTCGCGCCTGTGCGAGCTGCTTTCGCTCGACTACGGCATCCCGTACCGCGCCCTGGTGCGCGATTTCTCGCGCGCGGTGCGCATCGCGCGGCTGGGCCCGGAGCTGGTGGCCGGCGACATGCTGGACGCCGCCAGCCTGGCGTGTGCTGTCGAGGGCTGCGACGCGGTCGTCAACCTCGCGCACGGCGACGACCGCACGACGCGCAGGCAGACGCGGAACCTCGTCGACGCCTGCGTCCGCGCCGGTGTCCGCCGCCTGGTGCACGTGAGCTCGATGGCGGTGCACGGGCCATCCCCCGGGCTTCCCGTGCTGACCGAAGCCACCGCGCCCATCCGGCGCTGGGGCGAGGCCTACTCCGACGCCAAGGCCGCGGGCGAAGCCGTCGTCACCGCCGCCGGCAGGCGCGGCGCGCTGGAGACCGTGGTCATCCGCCCGACCATCGTCTACGGCCCCTACAGCTTTTTCGTCACCCCGATCGTCAAGGACGCGCGCGAGGGGCGCATCAGCCTGGTCGACGGCGGCAGCGGCATCTGCAACGCGGTCTACGTCGACGATGTGTGCGAGGCGGTCATGGCCGGCTTCGAGCGCGACGAAGCGGTCGGCGGTGCCTACCTGGTCAACGGAGACTGCCGGCTGGCCTGGCGCGACTTCATCCATGCCTTCGCCGGCATGGTGGCGGGCCCCAAGACCGTCCACGACCACCCGCTCGACGCCATCAACGCCTACTGGCGGGCCCGGCGCCCGCGCCCGCGCGACAGCGTCACCGCCGCGCTGCGGCTGGCGGCCTCGCCGGCCTTCCACGCCCAGCTCGGGACCATTCCCCCGGTCGGCCGGCTGATCCGCGGCACCAAGGAGCTGGTCGCCGGCCGCATCAGCGCCGAGCAGAAGTCGATCATCAAGACGCGGCTGCAGGGCCGCCGCATCGCGGCGTCCGTGGACGAGGTGGCGCCGGTGGAGGTGCCCAACCCCGGCCGCGTGGTGCGCGAGGCCTACCGCTCGTGGGTGGCCAACGACCTCGCCAAGTCCCGGCTCGGCTGGAGGCCGGCGCACTCGTTCGAACTCGGCGCCCGGCGCACCGGCGAGTGGATGCGCTTCGCGCGGCTGGCCTGACGCGCGCCGCCGCTACGTCCCTTCGTGGCCCGCGGGCGTGCCCGCGTTGGCCTCGATGATGGCTTCGGCCCAGGCCCTGGAGCGCTGGCGCGTCCACTCGAGGTCGTCCCTGTTTGCGTACGCGTACAGGAACAGCACGCGGTCGTTCACGTGCACGAAGGTCATCGTCGCGGCGATGACCTCCACCAGCGTCTCCCCGCCCCCGGCGGCGACCTCGTTCCTGGCGATCATCGACGCGGACATCGAGCGCTCGTCCTCGTGGTGCGGAGGAAGCGGCACGATGCCGCCGATGTTGATCATGACCCGGGTGTCGAGCTGCTCGGACACGCCCTTGCTGGCGTCGGCCAGCAGCCCGGGGAGCTTCTTCCTGAGCTCCGCGTAGAGCGCTTCGTTGTTCGAGGCGAAGGCCCGCTTGATCCCCGCGAAATCCGACTGCGTGATGCGCCGGTCGACCAGGGCCTTCGCGGTCTGCACCGCGAAGCGCCTCTCGAGTTCCGGGATCCCGCCCGCCAGGGCCTCGGGCACGTCGGCCTCGTCGATGAACAGGGCGAACTGGACGTTGCCCGGCGGCACGAAGTGATGCTGGAACGCGCTGACCGCCGTCATCCCGGGGACCACCGCAACGAAGCCCACCGGCGCGGGGACCTCGACGGTCGTGCCTCCGAGCCGGACCGGCGCGGCCAGGGCCATCGCCGGCGCAAGCAGGCACAGGAGCGCCAGCCTGCGGACCAGCGTCCGGGTTCCCGCGTGCAGGCGCATGGTCTTCATTGCTCCACCGGCGGCTGCCACAGCTCGACCTTGTTGCCGTCGGGGTCGATGACCCAGCCGAACTTCCCGTGCCCGGAGGTCTCCGTGCGATCGACCACGTTGCATCCCTCCTCGCGCAGCGCCGCGAGCAGCGCATCCAGGTCGGCGACCCGGAAATTCACCATGAAGCCGGCCTTGCCCGGGGCCATGTAGTCCGTGTCCTGCGCGAACGGGCTCCACAGCGTCATGCCGCGTGGACTGTCCGTCCCGCCCCACTCGAACACCGCGCCGCCCCAGTCCGCCACCTCGAGTCCAAGGTGCTCCCGATACCAGCGCGAGAGCGCCTTTGGATCCGGCGACTTGAAGAAGATGCCGCCGATGCCGGTGACGCGTTCCATGGACTGCTCCCTGCGGCCGCGGCCGCGAATCCCTACAGCTGCCCGGCCGCGCCCATCAGGCCGACCAGCACGACCATCCCGACGAAGTAGACCAGCGGCGACACGACCAGCGAGGCGAGCAGCTGCCAGAGCCCCGCGTTCGTGCCCGACCTGGCCATGGCGACGATGGCGAGGATGAAGGCCACCAGGTTCAGCGGCCAGCCGATGAACAGCCCGCTGCCCGGGAACGGCAGCAGGAAGGCGACCCACGCGATGGCAAGGCAGATCCACGCCGCGCGCCCGGCCGAATTGTCCGGCCGCGTGGCCGCGGCGGTCGAAGTGTCCATGCTGTCCCCTGTGATGTCGCAGCGCGTTCCCCTCGCGCAAGCTAGCAGCGCGTCATTTGCAACTCAAGCTTCCGCCCCCGAGGAGAGCGGCCCCGTGCCGCGCGCCACGGCTACGACCCGAGCGCCTCCGGATTGAGCTGCCACACCGAGAAGTTGAGCGCCGCGGCGAAGCCCACCCACAGCAGGTAGGGGACCAGCAGCGCCCCGGCAAGGCGGCGGACCCACCAGAAGACCAGCGTCGTGGCAGCGACCAGGAGCCAGAGGACCAGGACCTGGCGAATGCCGGGCCGCCCAGCCGCCAGCCGAAGAAGAGCCAGCTCCACAGCGCGTTCGCCACCAGATGGACCACGAAAAGCACGATCGGGGAAGCTTACGTTGGCACCTAACACCTAAGCTAAGCCGCGCCGCAGCGGGGCGTGAAGCATGTGGCAAGCTTTACCTGCCACATGGTTTGCGCCCCGATGTGGCGTCGGCTTGAGCGCCTTGTTAGGCCGCCGCTGCCCCGGGCTTGCGCCCGCGCTGCAACAGCCCAACGCCTGAGCCGAAACACTACACGATCTTTGCGGCAAGCTGGCCCAGGACGAGCAGATGCACGAGTCTCCGAAGCCGGGAAACCGCGGCTCGCGCGACCAAGAACTTTCACTGCGCCCATTCCGAAGCCGACTCGGCCGGTCGAGTCTTGCGGACGGTCGCGTGTGTCCGAAGCCGAGGTGCAACAGGAACTGTTGGCCGATGCCACTCACCGCGCGTGCGAATCGATGCAAAGAAAGTCAGCGCCGCGAATGTGCGTGATGCGCCATGTCGCCGAAACCGCTGCTACAACGGTGCGGGACACAAGGCCTAACACCTGAATTAAGCCGCGCCGCGAAGCGGCGTCGGCTTGAATGAATTGTTAGGCCGCTAGCAGCGACCCTTAAGGTAAAAGGCACAAGCCCTGGCGTCAGAGGCTACGGCTGAGTCTTGGCTGGACGCAAGATCCTTGACGAGCTGCAGCTCGCGGCCGCCACCAATCACTGCTGCGACTTGGATGGCGCGCCTAGCCAGTTCAGGCAGTTCTGATTGCATGGCAGCGTTGACAGCAAGAACTGCGCGCTCTTGAAAGGATGGAATTGATGAGGCGAGCTCTCTGACAATGTCTTGCAGGTGAGCGACGCCGACGTAACCAGCGGGATCTCTGCGTGTCTGGCCCCACGTGAAGGAAGGGCCATGTGGCCCGCGGGTTACAAGCCAAAGCCAAATCTCATCTGTCGGGTCGCCACCGAGCCGGATAATTTCATTTGCGAGTGCTTGGTTCACCAGGATTTATCCATAGCGGCCTAACACCTAAGTTAAGCCGCGCCGCAGCGGGGCGTGAAGCACATGGCAAGCTGCACCTGCCATGTGGTTCGCGCCCCGATGCGGTGTCGGCTTGAACGCATTGTTAGGCCCCGCCCCCGTCATTGCATGTCTTCGCGACAACGGGTGCCAAGTAGCTCTCTAGATTGCCGGAAGCATCCTTTCTGGAGAGCTCATCGAAGTGTGGAATACGCGCCTCCGGATGGGCTGCCAGGATGGAGTGATAGGCCTTGAGCGAGCTGCGTGCTGCCGCAAGTTGAGTAGCCAGCAGATCTCCGCGCTTGTCGGGATGCCTAATTTGATACGCGGCGTTACCGAAGATCATTTGTGTGGTGTAAATCGCACTGTAGGGGAAGTCCTCTTCTTCCGAAGCTGTGCCCAGAATGTCACATACAATCACGGTGATGTCCTGGGTTTCTGTGGCCCAGTCAAGCAGCCAAGTACGAATGCTCTTATCCGTGTCGCTCAGGGGATAGCTCTCCAGGTGGCCAGCCAGACGAACGACCTTGGCCTCATCGGTTTCGGCACCGCTCTCGGCTTCATCTGCTTGGAGCGTTTGAGAGGCAAACAGCAATGCCAGCAAGACAAGCACATTGTTCATGACGACTCCTGAGCGCATCATCGGGGCCTAACGCCTGAATTAAGCCGCGCCGCGAAGCGGCGTCGGCTTGAATGAATTGTTAGGCGCGGCAGTCACAGCGACAGACTAATCCCGCTTGTTGAAGTAGTACAGACCGGCCAAGACAAGGCCGATGCCCATGCCAATCCAGTAAAGCCAGCCCGCGGCTAAAGCCTCAGAGGAGAACATAGGTATGCCCTCGCGGCTAGAGACGCGATACAGCCGATTGAGAGCGCTTAAGGACATAAGCACCACGAACACGGCAAGTGCGACCCAAAACTCTCCGCGATTTTTCATGGCTGACCACAATCTCTGTTGAGCGCCTAACACCAGAGTTAAGCCGCGCCGCGAAGCGGTGTCGGCTTGAATGACTTGTTAGGCGTCACGGCCGGTTGGACGCCAGCGAGCGAGTCCCCAAACGGCGCAAAGTGAACCAACCAGTAGACCGGCAAAAGCTCCACCGTGTACGGCTCCACTTGCTGAAATGCCAGCTACTGCACCAGCGACCCCCAGTGCCGGGCCAACCCAAGAACCAAAGCCATAATTCTTCATAGTGCTCTCCTTGCCGAAGTTGATGGGATACGACCAGTGACGCCTAACACCTAAGTTAAGCCGAGCTGCGTAGTGGAGCCGAGCACATGGCAAGCTCTACCTGCCATGTGCTTGGTGGAACGAAGCGGCTTCGGCTTGAACGCATTGTTAGGCCTTCCTGAGCAAGAAATAGGCGGCGGGCCAGAAGTAGAACACAAGCCACAACCCCGAGAATCCTCGCACTTGCGCTGCGGTGAGTGCTGCGTACTCAATTTTGGTGATCTCTCTCACCACCTTGCCGTGATTTAGCAAGACGAACTTCCCTTCTCGTAGGACAGGCGACCCGCCTCCCGTGTGGCCTAAGACCAGGAGGAAGTTCAAAGCGGCGTACGCAAGAATACAAAGACCGAGAGTCTTTACCCAGCCTGGCAGGCCGCTGGTCCACGTTGCTTCCCTTGGCTCTGAGCCAAGATCGTAGCGGGAGAAGAAAACGAGTGGAACAAAGACCACGAACATGCCGACGTGCAGTAACCAGATCTGCGGAATCTGGGATGCAACATCATTTCCTAGGGCCGTCCAAGCATGCGCGCCGAGCGACACAACAAAACCAGTGAGAGCCAGGTATCCAAGCAGTCGGCGAGCGAGATGCATCATGAAGGCCTAACACCGGAATTAAGCCGAGCCACGAAGTGGCTTCGGCTTGAATGACTTGTTAGATGGCAGCGGACAAATTGCCCTTTGGATGGATAAGTAAAACGAGGCGCGCGCCAAGCCACATTTGAACTGGCAAGGTGGCGATGACAAGCGCCTTGAACCATAGAGGCTGGGCGGCAAGTTCACCATTAATAGCGCTTACATCAATCACTAGAGCGATGGCAAAAAATAATGCCATGTGCAGCCAAATGCGGTGTCCAGCAACTACGCCGACGATGACGCTGCCGAACACCCCGGCTGCGAAAGTCAGTGTGAGTGAGAGAGAGCGTATAAGATCATTATCCAGTTCTCCGTAAGCGGAGGGGAAGATTAGGAGGGCTCCAGAGTGGAACAGCATGATCGCCGCCATCCCGAGCGGGAAAGAGATGATGGTGCGAACCCATGGAATGATTGCTTTCACAAGAGATCTCCCATGCCACCTAACACCTGAATTAAGCCGCGCCGCGAAGCGGCGTCGGCTTGAATGAATTGTTAGGGGGCAGCCCCAGCTTCCGGAGAAGCAGGAGCAACAAGGTAACAAGCACCACAGAACAGAGGGCTGCCTG
>JAAZHF010000416.1 GCA_012510865.1 Gammaproteobacteria bacterium | reverse complement strand
GCAGCGCCGCGGTGCTTTCCCCGGGGCTGGCCGAGCTGTGCACGAAGCGTTCCCCGCTCCTGTCGCTGGTGCGCTCTAGCGCGGTCCACTCCACGCCCGCCTTGGCCGCGCAACCTTGCAGGGCCCGGGTGGGCTGGCCGTCGGCGTCCAAGGCGATGTTGAGGTAGGGCCCCAGCACCTCGGACTTCTGCTCCGGCTGTGTGGGCGCCACGCCGGGCAGCAGCACGGCAATGCGCCGCGGCGTGTACAGCGGCCTGGCGTCACCGCGCTCCACCGCGATGCCGCGCTTTTCCAGCGCCGCCAGCACGCCGTCGAAAAACGCCTGGGCCAGGCCCGGCAGGGCCTTGACCGGCAGTTCCTCGGTGCCCAGTTCCACCAGCAGCGGATGCATCGCGTTCGCCATCACGCAGCCTCCCTGCCGGCCTGCTTCAGACCCGGGAAGCCGAGCTTTTCGCGCTGTGCGTAATAGGCTTGCGCCACGCCCTGGGCCAGCCGGCGCACGCGCAAGATGTAGCGCTGGCGCTCGGTGACGCTGATGGCGCGGCGGGCATCAAGCATGTTGAAGCTGTGGCTGGCCTTCATCACCTGCTCGTAGGCGGGCAGCGGCAGGCCGAGTTCCATCAGCTTCAGCGCCTCGGCCTCGCAGGCGTCGAAGCGGTGGAACAGTTCGGCGACGTCGGCGTGCTCGAAGTTGTAGGTGCTCTGCTCGACTTCGTTCTGGTGGTACACGTCGCGGTAGGTGACCGGCATGCCGTCGGGGCCGTGCGTCCACACCAGGTCGAACACGTCGTCGACGTTCTGCAGGTACATGCACAGGCGCTCGAGCCCGTAGGTGATCTCGCCCAGCACCGGGCGGCACTCGATGCCGCCGGCCTGCTGGAACCAGGTGAACTGGGTGACCTCCATGCCGTTGAGCCAGACCTCCCAGCCCAGGCCCCACGCGCCGAGCGTGGGCGATTCCCAGTTGTCCTCGACCAGGCGCAGGTCGTGCACCAGCGGGTCCACGCCGAGCGC
Organism: Gammaproteobacteria bacterium; assembly: GCA_012510865.1. Taxonomy (GTDB): domain Bacteria; phylum Pseudomonadota; class Gammaproteobacteria; order Xanthomonadales; family Xanthomonadaceae; genus Luteimonas. Next base: position 1,901 of record JAAZHF010000416.1, on the reverse strand, counting down.
CTTGAGCGAGTCGAAGTACCGCTCGACGATGTCGTCGGGGCTGGGCTTCATCACCACCTGGTACTGGTAATAGCGCTGCAGGCGGTTCGGGTTTTCGCCGTAGCGGCCGTCGGTGGGGCGGCGGCAGGGCTGGACGTAGGCCGCGTTCCAGGGCTCCGGGCCGATCGAGCGCAGGAAGGTGGCCGGGTGGAAGGTGCCGGCGCCCACTTCGAGGTCGAGCGGCTGGATGAGCACGCAGCCCTGTGCGGCCCAGAAGTCGTTGAGCCGCTGGATCAGCTGCTGGAAGGTGGGTGGGGTCATGCGCGGTCCGTGCCCGCCGGAGGCGGCCTGCAGAGGTGCGCGCTAGTATAGCGGTGCGCCCTGCGCACCCCGCGCCGCGGCCTTCCTCCAACGGCAGCACATGACCCGCGAAACCCGTCCATTCCTTGTGCTCGAGACCGGGCGCCCGGTTCCCTCGATGCGTCGCCACGGGCGGTTCCCGCACTGGATCCGGACCGCGGCCGGCCTGTCCCGCGGCGAGGTCCACGAGGTCGACGTCCAGGCCGGCGAAGCACCGCCGTCCCATCGCGGCTACGCCGGCGTGCTCGTCACCGGCTCCGGGGCGATGGTGAGCGACCGCGAGCCCTGGAGCGAGCGCACCGCCGACTGGCTGCGCGACGCGGCGCACGACGGCGCCGAGGTCTTCGGCATCTGCTACGGGCACCAGCTGGTCGCGCACGCGCTGGGCGGCGAGGTCGGCGACAACCCCCGCGGGCTGGAGGTGGGCACGGTCGCGCTGGACCTGCATCCACAGGCCGCCGACGACCCGCTGTTCACCGGCCTTCCGGAGCGCATCCACGCCCAGGCCACCCACCAGCAGAGCGTGCTGGCGCTGCCGGAAGGGGCGACCGTGCTGGCCGCCTCGGCGCTCGACGACTGCCACGCCTTCCGCTGGGGCGAATCGGTCTGGGGCGTCCAGTTCCATCCCGAGTTCAGCGCCGGGCACATGCGCGGGTACGTGGAGGCGCGCCGCGAACGCCTGGCCGCGGCCGGGCGGGACCCCGACCGGATCCACGGCGCCGTGCGTGCGGCGCCCGACGCCCGGCGCGTCCTGCGCCGCTTCGTGCGGCGCGCGCGCCGGCGCGGCGGAGTCCATCGGTTAGGATGGCCGACCGTGGCGCCGCGCCGCGGATACACCACATGACCCGGGGTATCTGATGACGACTCGTACGATGGGCCCGGCCGCTGGCTGGCGCTGGCTGAGGGACGCCGTGAACCTGGGCGGGCGGAATACGCGCGCTGTCTTCGGCGGGGCCGCCCTGCTGATGGTGGTCGCGCTGGTGCCGACGCTGGTCCAGCTGGTGATGCAGCAGGGCATGGGCATGACCGGCGAGGCCGCCACCCTCGGCCTGCTCGGCTTCTCGCTGCTGTACTCGCTGCTGCTGATGGGCCCGCTGTCGGCCGGCTACCTGCGCGTGCTGCACGCCAGCGAGACCGGTGCGCCGACCCGCCCGGGAGCGATCTTCCAGGTGTTCGGCGGCGGCCAGGGGGCCGGCAGCGTCATCGCGATGCTGCTCGGGCTGACGGTGATCGGGCTGCTCCTGTTCGGCCTGCTGGCCATGGTCTTCGGCGGTGATTTCTTCGCCCGGATCGGCTCCTGGATGATGGCGCTGGAAACCGCGGAGCCGGGCACGACCCCGGACCTGCCGGCGCTGCCCGACGGCATCGGCACGCTGATGGGCCTGCTCTTCATCCTCGGCCTGTTCTTCAACGGCGTGTACGCCATCGCGCTGGGCCAGGTGGCCCTTGGCCGCATCGGACCGGGCACGGCCCTGGCGGACGGCCTGCTCGGCGCCCTGCGCAACCTGCTGCCGCTGCTGGTGCTCACGGTGGTGGTGATGGTCCTCGGCCTGGTGGCCCTG
>JAAZHF010000415.1 GCA_012510865.1 Gammaproteobacteria bacterium | reverse complement strand
GTGCAGGTCCAGGCCGTAGGCGTCGCAGATGTCGGCGGGAAGCTCGGAGACGAGGACCATGAGCGCGTCCCACAGTTCGCCGTTCAGTTCCTCGCAGCGCGCCCACAGGTCGATGCCGTAGACGTCGAGCAGCTCCTCGATGTCGACGCCGGGGACGGCGATGCCGGCCTGCTCGGCGGCGGCGAGGCGGTGCACGCCGGTGACGGCCTGGGCGTAGTCGCGGTGGACGACGAGCGGGGCGCCCTGCCAGCCGTGCGCCTTCATGTCGGCGGCGAGCTTCTCGACCTTGTCGGGGTCGTCGACGTCGTGCGCGGGAGCGAAGCCGGTGACGTCGTGGATGAGGTCGAGGTCGAGGGGGTTCGCATCGCTGTTCATGGATGAAACGCTAGCGCTTCAACGGTGGGAGGGGAAGAGGGCATAACCAGACTGGTCTAGATCGTGTCGTGGCCCCGGAGCCGCGCACATCCGGGGCCACGACGTGGAAGGGGCGGCGGGCAGGGGCGTGAGGCAGCGCCCTGCACGCCGCCCCGGCTCATGCGACCCGCCGCTGCGCCTCGTCCAGCAGCACCATCAGCGACGCGGGCGAGGTGGCGTGCAGCACCGTCCGGCCGTCCGGCACCAGCGACTCCCTCACCAGGGAGCCGCGCACCGCCCACCAGCCCACCGCGGTCCGCGTGAACCGCCACTGCGGGTAGCGCGCGGCGAACATCTGTTGCAGGTCGGGCGCGTCGTCGTTCATATGCCGTTGCCCTCCCGCAGGCGCCGCACCACCAGCAGCGGAGCGTCCGGCGACCCGGCCGGCGCGATCGGGATCCGGCCCGACGACAGCCACAGGCGGCCGCCGTCGGACTCGCGGGGCACGCACGCCACCCGCAGGCGGCGGCCGGTGGCCAGCTCGGCCACCTCCAGGCGGTCGTCGCGCATCTCGGCCGTCACGCCGTCATAGGCGCGCAGCCGCTGGCCGAGGGAGTACAGGTACTCGTCGCGCTGCCGGGGCGTCGCGGCGGCCGCCTCGACGACGGCGGCGAGCGGGTCAGGCGATGGATGCTCCATGACATCTCCGTGGGGGTCCGGCGTCGTGTGACCGCGACTGTACGCCAGGTAGGCCCTGCTAGGCCAGGGCCTACCCTAGATATCTAGCGTCTGCCCTGCTCACGTAGCGTCTACGATCATGAGCACGATCGACCGGGACGCAAGGAGAGCGCCCTACCTTCAGCTCGCCGACATCATCCGCCGCCGCATCGCCAGCGGGGAGATCGAGGTCGGCAGGCGCATCCCGTCGATGACCGAGATCGAGGCCGAGTACGGCCTGTCCCGCAACACGATCAAGAAGGCGTTCGACGTGCTGAAGGCCGAGGGGATCGTCGAGGCCGAGCGCGGCCGCGGGCTTTTCGTGGTGCACGTCCCGGACAGCGAACCGCCCGCCGACCAGTAGGACGGCGGGCGGTGCCCCCGAAGTCCCCGCGTGTGCGGGGCCTACCTCTCCAGCCACAGCTCGGGGCGCTCGGCGAGCGGATCATCCCCGCG
>JAAZHF010000414.1 GCA_012510865.1 Gammaproteobacteria bacterium | reverse complement strand
TCCACGGCTTCGACCCGGCCACGGACCTGATCGAGCTGCAGCCGGACCAGCCGGAAGGCACGTTCTCGATGGAAGCGATCGCGCGCGCCGTCGGGGAGCACGGACCGCGGCTGGCGCTGGTGCTCTGACCCGGGGTGCAGTACCGCAGCGGGCAGGCCTTCGACATCGCGGAGATCACGCGCCTGGGCCATGCCGCGGGGGCGGTGGTCGGCTTCGACCTCGCCCATGCCGCGGGCAACCTGCCGCTGCGCCTGCACGACGACGGCCCCGACTTCGCGGTCTGGTGCCACTACAAGTACCTCAACGGCGGGCCCGGCGCGGTCGGCGGCTGCTTCGTGCACGCCCGGCACGCGCGCACCGACCGTCCGCGCTGCGCCGGCTGGTGGGGCCACGACGAGGCCACGCGCTTCCGCATGGGCCCGCACTTCCAGCCCACGCCGGGCGCGGACGGCTGGCAGCTCAGCAACCCGCCGATCCTTGGACTGGCGCCGCTGCGCGGCTCGCTGGAGCTGTTCGACCGCGTGGGCATGGACGCGCTGCGAGCGAAATCGCGCTCGCTCACGGGCTACCTGGAGACGCTGATCGACCAGCGACTGGCCGGGACGCTGGCCATCGCCACCCCGCGCGATCCAGCGCAGCGCGGCGCGCAGCTCTCGCTGCGCGTGCTCGAGGGCCGCGGCCTGCGCGGGCGCGAGGCGGGCCGCTCGCTGTTCGAATCGCTGGCGGCGCAGGGCGTGCTCGGCGACTGGCGCGAACCCGACGTGATCCGGATCTCCCCGGCCCCCATGTACAACAGCCACGGCGACGTGCTGCGCTTCGTGCGCGCCACCGAAGCCTGGCGCGAGGGGCGCGCATGAGCGCCGCACCCGCCACCGGCGCCGGCGCGCGGCCGGCGCAGCGCGAGGCCACCATCGTCGGCGCCGGCCTGGCGGGCGCGCTGATGGCCACCCTGCTCGCCCAGCGCGGCTGGAAGGTCGAGGTCTACGAAAGCCGGGGCGACCCGCGTATCCACGGCTTCGCCGGAGGCCGCTCGATCAACCTTGCCCTGGCCGAGCGCGGCCTGCACGCGCTGCGCGCCGCCGACGCCGACCGCGACGTGCTGGCGCAGGCGGTGATGATGCGCGGGCGGATGGTCCACCCGGCCGACGGCGGTCCCCCGCAGCTGCAGCGCTACGGCCGCGACGACAGCGAGGTGATCTGGTCGGTGAGCCGCGGCGAGCTCAACATCACCCTGATCAACGCCGCCGAGGCCGCCGGCGCCGAGCTGCACTTCGACCGGCGCCTGGAATCGGTCGACTTCGTGGCGAAGCGGGCGTTCTACCGCGGCGATGGCGGACTGCACCGGATCGGCTTCCGCACCCTCATCGGCTGCGACGGTGCCGGCTCGACGCTGCGCCGGCAGATGGACCAGCGCGCCAGCCTCGGCGAACGCACCGAATGGCTCGGCCACGGGTACAAGGAGCTGGAGATCCCGCCTGCGGCCGATGGCGGCTTCCGGATCGAGCCCAACGCCCTGCACATCTGGCCCCGGGGCCGCTACATGTGCATCGCGCTCCCCAACGACGAACGCACCTTCACGGTGACGCTGTTCATGGCGATGGAGGACCAGGGCGATGGCGACCCCAGCTTCGAGACCGTGCCCGACGCGGCCGCGGCCAGGGCGCTGTTCGAGCGGGACTTCGCCGATGCGCTGCCGCTGATCCCGGAGCTTGAGCACGACTTCGAGGCCAACCCCATCGGCAGCCTGGGCACGCTCTACCTCGACCGCTGGCACCTGGAGGGCGACGCGGTGCTGATTGGCGATGCCGCCCACGCCATGGTGCCCTTCCACGGCCAGGGCATGAACTGCGCCTTCGAGGACTGCGTGGCGCTGGCGCGCCGGCTGGACGCGACCGACGACCTGGCGGCAGCCTACGCCGCCTTCGCGGCCGAGCGCATGCCCGATGCCGCTGCGATCCAGAAGATGGCGCTCGACAACTACATCGAGATGCGGGACCTGGTCGACGACGCCGACTACCTTCTGCAGCGCGAGCTCGAGCTGGCGCTGCAGGCCCGGCACCCGACGCGATTCGTCCCGCACTACGCGCTGGTCACCTTCATGCGCATCCCCTACTCGGTGGCGCTTGCGCGCAGCGAAGTGCAGCGCGGGATCCTGGAGGCCGCGACGCGCCGCCGTTCTTCGGTGGCCGAGGTCGACCTCGAGGCGGTGGACGCGGACATCCTGCGCCTGCTGCCGCCGCTGGCCGACACCCCATGACCGCCGTCCTACAGGGCTTTTCCGGGGGTGTTCGCGTGAGCGGGAGCTTCCTGTTCTACGACCTGGAGACCTGGGGCAAGGATCCGCGGCGCACGCGCATCGCCCAGTTCGCGGCCATCCGCACCGATGCGGAACTCGAGCCGCTGGGCGAGCCGATCGACTTCCTGGTCCGTCCCGCCGACGACCTGCTGCCTTCGCCCGGTGCCTGCATGGTCACCGGACTGGCGCCGCAGGACGCGCTGCGCACCGGGCTGTCCGAGGCCGGGGCCTTCGCCCGCATCGTCGAGGAAATGGGCCAGCCCGGGACCTGCACGCTGGGCTACAACTCACTGCGTTTCGACGACGAGTTCGTGCGCCACGGGCTGTTCCGCAACTTCCACGATCCCTACGAGCGCGAGTGGCGCAACGGGAACAGCCGCTGGGACCTGCTCGACGTGATGCGGCTGGCGCACGCGCTGCGGCCGGAAGGCATCGCCTGGCCCCGGCGCGAGGACGGCGCCGCCTCGTTCCGGCTGGAAGACCTGGCCGAGGCCAACGGCGTGCGCACCGGCGCCGCGCACGAGGCGCTCTCGGACGTGCGCGCGCTGATCGGCATGGCCCGGCTGTTCCGCGACGCCCAGCCGCGGCTCTGGCGCTATGCGCTGGCGCTGCGCGACACGCGCCATGTCGCCGCCATGCTGGACACGATCGCGATGACGCCGGTGCTGCACGTCTCGCAGCGCTACCCGGCGGCGCGCATGTGCGCCGCCGCGGTGGTGCCGGTCGCGCTGCATCCGCAGATCGGCAACCGCGTGGTCGCCTTCGACCTGGACGCCGATCCCGACGACCTGCTGGCGCTGTCGGCGGAGGACATCGCCGACCGGCTGTACGTCCGTGCCGCGGACCTGCCCGAAGGCGTGGCACGGATCCCGCTGAAGGAGATCCACGCCAACCGCTGCCCGGCGCTGGTGCAGTGGAGCCACTTGCGTCCCGCGGACTTCGAGCGCCTGGGCATCGATCCGGCGGTGGCCGCAGCCCGCGCGGCGCGCGTCCGCGAGCACGGCCCGGCCATCGCCGAGAAGGTCCGCCGCGTCTTCGCCCGCGAGCGCGACG
>JAAZHF010000413.1 GCA_012510865.1 Gammaproteobacteria bacterium | reverse complement strand
GGCTTGGGAACTGCATGCGAGATCTGCCGCCGCGTCCGACCGGAAGCAGGCAATTTTGCCACAAGGCGGCGGCCCCGTCCGGAAGCGGCCGCACGCGGCGGCGGCTACTGCTGGCGGAGGGCCTCGATCGGGTCCAGGAGCGAGGCCTTGCGCGCGGGGTAATAGCCGAAGAACAGCCCCGTGGCGACCGAGAACCCGGCCGCCAGCCCGACCACCTGGGCGTTGAGGACCACCGGCAGGTCGCCGAAGCGCCCCACCAGGAGGGAGCCGGCGATGCCGATCAGGATGCCCAGCGCCCCGCCGACCAGCGACAGCAGCATGGCTTCGGCCAGGAACTGCCGGCGGACGTCCGACGGCCCGGCGCCGACCGCCATGCGCAGGCCGATCTCGCGGATCCGCTCGGTCACCGAGACCAGCATGATGTTCATGATGCCGATGCCGCCGACGATCAGGGAGATCGTGGCCACGGCGCCCAGCAGCAGCGACATCAGCCGCGTGGTCGCGGTCCGCGTGGCCACGATCTCCGAGATGTTGCGCACCGTGAAGTCGTCCTCGGCCCCCGGCGCGATGCGGTGGCGCTGGCGCAGGAGCGACTCGACCTCGCCCTGCACGTAGCCCAGGTCGTCGGCATCGGCCACGGTCAGCGCGATCTGCATGACCGCCCCCGGCGGCAGCCCCATCGCCCCGAGCAGCCGCCGGCGGCCGGTCTGCAGCGGCACCATCATGACGTCGTCCTGGTCCTGGCCCCAGCCGCCCTGCCCCTTGGGCGCGAGCGTGCCGACGACGACGAAGGGCACGCGCCCCAGGCGGACCGTCTGCCCGACCGCCGGCTCGTCGCCGAACAGCTCGCGGCGCACGGTCTCGCCCAGGATCACTTCCTTGGCGGCGCCGCTGTAGGCCTGCGCGTCGAAGGCCTCGCCCTCGGCGATGACCCAGCCGTTGATGTCGAAGTAGTCGGGCTGCACGCCCTGCCAGCTGCTCGACCAGTTGTTCTCGGCATAGACCACCTGGGTGCCGCCGCGCAGCGAGCCGGCCACGTACTGCACCTCGGGGATGTCGTGGCGGATGGCGTCCACGTCGCCCTCGGTGAGGGTGTAGAAGCTCGACGCGCTCATGCGCACGCCGCCCGCGCCCCGCCGCGAACCCGGGGAGATGTCGAGGCGCTGCGAACCCAGCCCCGAGACCATCTTGTCGATCTCCGACTGGGTGCCCTGCCCCACCGACACCATCACGATCACCGCGGCGATGCCGATGATCACGCCGAGCGACGTGAGCACGCTGCGCATCCAGTTGCCGCGCAGGGCGTGGACGGCCGTCCTGATGACGTCGCCGAACCTCATGCCCCGGCCTCCGCGTGTTCCGGATGGAGTTCGCCGTCGCGCATCACGTAGGTGCGGTCGGCGTGCGCCGCGACCTCGGCGTCGTGCGTGATCAGGACCACGGTGTGGCCGTCGTCGCGCAGGCGCTTGAACAGCGCCAGGATCTCCTCGCCGGTGCGCGAGTCGAGCGCACCGGTGGGCTCGTCGGCAAGCAGCAGCGGCGGGCGGTTGACCAGCGCCCGGGCGATGGCGACCCGCTGCTGCTGGCCGCCGGAGAGTTCGCTGGGGCGGTGTCCGGAGCGGTCGCCGAGCCCCACCGCGGCCAGCACCTCGGCCGCCATGCGCTCGCGCTCGCCCGGCGGCACGCGCGCATAGGCCAGCGGCATGGCCACGTTGTCGAGTGCGGTCATGCGCGGCAGCAGGTTGAAGCCCTGGAAGACGAAGCCGATCTTGTCGCGGCGCAGGGCGGCGAGCGCTTCGGCGTCGAGCGTGGAGACATCGACGCCGTCGCAGCGGTAGCTTCCCGAGTCCGGCGTGTCGAGGCAGCCGATCAGGTTCATCAGCGTCGACTTCCCGGAGCCCGAGGGCCCCATGATGGCGACGAAGGCGCCCGGCTCGATGCGCAGGTCGACGCCCTTCAGCGCCACCACCTCGGCCTCGGTGCCCGGCGAGTACACCTTGCCGAGCCCGCGGGTCTCGATGATGGGGGTGGCGGCGCTCATCGGGCGGCGCGCTCGCCGGTGACCAGCAGGTCGCCGGCCTCCAGTGCGCCGGAGACCTCGGTGGCGGTGCCGTCGGTGGCACCCACGCGGACGACCACGGGCACGGGCCGCCCATCCTCCAGCCGGTAGACCGTGGCGCGCGTGGCGCCGACCAGCCCGGCGACGGCGGCATCCCAGCGCGCGGCCTGGCTTTCGTCCAGGGTCGCGCGGAAGCCCGCGAAGTCGTCGCGGAACCGCTGCAGCATGCGCTGCCGGATCTGGGACGCCATCGCGCCCGACGGCGCGCCGGAGACGACCCGCATCCCGCCCATCGGCCCGCCGCCCGGCCCGCCGGCCGGGGGCGCCGCCTGTCGCGCCTGCTGGCGCGCCTGGATCGCGGCGATGGCTTCGTCGAAGGCCGCCTGCTGCGCATCGTCCAGGCCGAGCGCGGCCGCCTCGCGGGCGAGGTCGCCGTTGAGCCCGCTGCGCGCGCCGCCCGGTGGCATCGCCGCCGCCGCGCCCTCGGCGCCGGTCGGCTTGTAGCGCAGCGCCGCGTTGGACACCTTGAGCACGCCGTCGCGGCGGCTGCCCTCGATCTCGGCGTTCACGGTCAGGCCCGGCAGCAGCGTGCCGTCGCCGTTGTCCACCGTCACCACCACCGGATAGGTCACCACGTTGTTCGTGTTCGTCGCGCTCAGGCGGACCTGCTCGACCACGCCGCGGAACTGGCGGTCGGGGAACGCGTCGGCGGTGAAGCCGACCGACTGCCCCGCCTGCACCTGCCCGATGTCGGCCTCGTCGACGGCCAGCTCGATCTTCATCTTCGACAGGTCCTCGGCGATGGTGAACAGCTCCGGTGCCTGCAGGCTCGCGGCCACGGTCTGTCCGGGTTCGATCGTCCGCGTGAGCACGACGCCGTCGACCGGCGACCGGATCACCGTGCGCTCGAGGTTGATGCGCGTGGTCTGCGTCGAGGCCGACTGCTGGTTGATCTGCGCCTGCGCGGAGGCGACCTGGGCGCGCGCCTGCTCCAGCGCGGCGCTGGCGCGCTCGACGTCGCTTCGCGTCACCAGCTGGCGTTCGCCCAGCTCTCGCTTGCGACGGTAGTCGAACTCCGCGTTGCGGAGGCTGGCCTGCGCCTGGGCGAGGCTGGCGCGCGCGCTGGCGATCTGGGCCGAGCCCTGCTCGATCTGCGCCTGGTAGGTGCTGGGGTCGATGCGCGCGATCACCTGCCCCTGTTCGACCTTGTCGTTGAAGTCGACGAGCACGTCGGTCACCTGGCCGGAGATCTGGCTGCCGACGACCACCGTCGAGATCGCGCTCAGCGTGCGGGTGGCCGAGATCGCGACGCGGATGTCGCCCTGCTCGACGGCCACCGTGCGCCAGGTCCCGGCGTCGGCCGCGGCGCCGCGCTGCTTGAGGTACCAGCCACCGGCGGCGAGGACGAGGACGGCGAGGAGGGTCGCGGCGACGGCCTTGCTCGGACGCCTGGCGCGCTTGGGACGATGGCTCATTGTGTTCCTGGATGCGGCTGGGGTCGGCAAGGCTAACGCACCGCGGGCCGCCTGGTTGACCCGGTCAGCGTTCCTGGCGCCCCTCGAAGCCGAGGACCACCCGGGTTCCCTGCCCCGGGGCACTGTCGATCTCGAGCGCCCATCCGAAGCGTCCGGCCAGCCGGCGCACCACGGCGAGCCCCAGCCCGCGGCCGCCGACGTACTGGTCGGCCCGGTAGAAGGGTTCGAACGCGCGCTCCAGCACGTCGCGCTCCATCCCCACGCCGGTGTCGCGCACTTCGACCGAATCCTCGCGCAGCACCACGTCGATGCGCCCGGACGGCGTGAAGGTGCAGGCATTGCGCACGAGCTGTTCGAGGATGACCGCCATCGCGCGCTGGGAGCCACGCGCCAGCGGCTGCGCCTCCTCCACCAGCTCCACCGCGACCGCGCCGTCGGCGCCGGTCTCGCGCAGGAGCTCGCGCCCCACGGCGACCGCATCGGCCGCGATCCCGCGCAGTTCGAAGCGCTCCGCGTCGGCGGGCACGTCCTCGCGCGCGAGGATCAGCAGCGCGTCGACCACGGCCTCCATGTCGCGCGCGGCCACCTGCACGCGGTCGAGCGAGCGCTGCATGCGATCGGGCAGTTCGGGGTCGCGGCGCAGCATGTCGGTGGCGACGCGGACCACCGTCAGCGGGGTCCGCAGTTCGTGGCTCGCGTCGCGGGTGAAGTCGCGCTCGCGCCGGACGAAGGCCTGCGTGCGCTCGGCCAGGCCCTTGAGCGCGCCGCCCAGCATGTGCACTTCGCTGCCAACCTCGCCGGGGAGGTGCACCGGATCGATCGCGGCCAGGTCGGGCTGCCTCGGGTGCCAGCCGGCCACCTCGCCCGCCAGGGCCGTCACCGGAAGCACCAGCGCGCGCGCGATGCGGTAGCTGAGCCAGCTGACGGTGGCGATCGCGAGCCCCGCGAAGATGGACGCGATCAGCAGCGACCAGCGCCCGACGTTGTCCACCAGGCGGAAGGCCATGTGCAGGTAGAGGCGGCCGCCCGGCCCGTCCTCGACCAGCAGGCGCTGCGACGTCCCGGGTCGGCTCAGGCGGTGCAGGCCCGGGCCCGCCGCGACGTACTCGGCGGGCACGCCCGCGGCCGCGGGATCGGTGCCGTGGGGGACGAAGTAGCCGTGGACCGACGAGGTCCACGGCGGCGGATGGCTGGCATCGTCCGCGGCCTCCTGCCAGAACCTCGTCGCTTCCTGGCGCACCCACTGGGTCGCCAGGATCCCGCGCGCGAACACGGTGGACACGTACAGGCAGGCCACGACCGCCACGATCGCCAGCACCGCCTGCAGCACGAACACGCGGCGCAGCTTCCCCGGCAGCCCTTGTGCCATGACTTCCCCCTGGCGCCCGCGTCAGGCCGGCGGCTGTTCGATGTCCGCGATGCGGTAACCGGCGCTCTGGACGGTGTGCAGCAGGGGTTTGTCGAACGGCTTGTCGATGGTCTTGCGCAGGTTGTAGAGGTGGCTGCGCAGGGTGTCGGAGTCGGGCAGGCTGTTGCCCCAGATCTCGCGCTCGATCTCCTGCCGGTTGACCACCCGCGGCGACTCGCGCATCAGGATGGTCAACAGCTTCGGGCCGATCGGCGACAGCTGCAGCTCGGTGCCCGAACGCGTGGCCCGCAGGCTGGCCGGGTCGAGGACCAGGTCCGCGACCTTCAGCACCTCCGAGCCGACCTGGCGGCGCTCGCGCCGGATCAGCGCGCGCAGGCGCGCCTCCAGCTCCTGCACCGCGAAGGGCTTGACCAGGTAGTCGTCGGCGCCCGCGCCCAGCCCGGTCAGCTTCTCCTCCAGCGTGTCGCGCGCGGTGAGCATCAGCACCGGCGTCGACTTGCGCGCTTCCTCGCGCAGCCGCTTGCAGACCTCGATGCCGTCCAGGCGCGGAAGCATCAGGTCGAGCACGATCACGTCGTAGTCGTTCTCGCTGGCGAGGCGATAGCCGTCGAGGCCGTCGGCGGCATAGTCGACCTCGAAGCCGCGGCCGTCGAGGTATTCGCCGACCATCTCCGAAATGTTGCGGTTGTCCTCGACGATGAGGACCAGTCCGCCGGGTTCCTGCGTTCCGCGCATGCGTGTCTTCCTCCAATGACCCCTTCAGCTTTGTGAAAGGTGCCCGGGAGCGGGTCTAGGACGCGTGAAGGCGGCTAGAACCGGATCCGCCCGCGCAGGATGTCGGCGAACATGACCCAGTCGCCGGCGAAGGAATAGAAGGGGTGGCGGAAGGTCGCCGGGCGGTTCTTCTCGAAGAAGAAGTGCCCGGCCCAGGCGAAGCCGTAGCCGCAGGCCAGCGATCCGGCCAGCCACCAGGGATTGGCGTCCGCGATCGCCAGGACGACGAAGGCCAGCGCACCGCAGCTGCCGATGAAGTGCAGCCGGCGCGAGGTCCGGTGGCTGTGCTCCTCGAGGTAGAAGGGGTAGAACTCGCGGAAACTGGCGAAGCGGGCCACGTCGCGCTCCTGTCCGGCCTGGTGCGCCGATGATGCCTCAGCCGCCCGTGCCGTGCCCGTCGGCGGCCTTGGCGCGGTTCCAGTAGGCGTCCTGGACCTCGAGCGGATGGTCATCGAGGCGGGTGCCGTCCGCCGCCGCCAGCGCCTCCATGGTGCGGAAGCGGCGCTCGAACTTGTGGTTGGCGCGCCGCAGCGCCGCGCCCACGTCGACGCCTGCGTGGCGCGCGAGGTTCGCGGCGACGAACAGCAGGTCGCCGAGCTCGGCCTCGAGGCGGTCGCGGGCCGCGCGGTCCGCCGGATCGGCGGCGACGGCGTCGAACTCGGCGCGGACCTCGTCCAGCTCTTCCTCGAGCTTGGCGATCACCGGCGCCGGTCCCGGCCAGTCGAAGCCCGTGCGCGCCGCGCGCTCCTGGAGCTTCACCGCGCGCTGCCATTCCGGAAGTCCGCGCGCGATCCCCGCCAGCGCCGCCGCATCGGCCTCCCCGGCCTGCGCGCGCTCGGCGCGCTTGATCTCCTCCCAGCTGGCGCGCACGCCCCCGGCGTCGCCGCGATCGGCGTCGCCGAACACGTGGGGATGGCGGCGCTCCATCTTGTCCGAGATCGCGCGCGCGACCTCGTCGAAGCCGAAGGCGCCGGCCTCGCGCGCCATCTGCGCGTGGAACACCACCTGCAGGAGCAGGTCGCCGAGCTCTTCGCGCAGGTCGTCCATGTCGCCGCGGTCGATGGCGTCGGCGACCTCGTAGGCTTCCTCGATCGTGTACGGGGCGATGGTGTGGAAATCCTGCTCAAGGTCCCAGGGGCAGCCGCGCTCGGGGTCGCGCAGCCGGGCCATGATCCCCAGCAGTCGCTGCATCGGGTCGCTGGTGTCAGTCACGGTGCTGCTCCGCTGCGGCGGACGGGTCGCGGCGCGCGCCGGGGCCCGGCCTCATGCCGCGGGCCCGACCCAGTCGCGCCAGGGCAGGTCCGGGTCGCCGAGCGCGATGAAGGGTCCGTTGAGGAGGGTGTCGCGCTGGTTGTACCGGAAGGGACGTCCGCCGAGGTCGAGCAGGCAGCCGCCCGCCGCTTCGAGGATGGCCTGGCCGGCGGCGGTGTCCCATTCGCTCGTCGGCCCCAGGCGCGGGTACGCGTCCATGCCGCCCTCGGCCAGCAGGCAGAACTTGAGCGAGGAGCCGAGGCCGAGCGTGTCGTGTTCGCCCACGCGCCGCAGGATCGCCACCGTGCGCGGATCCAGGTGCGAGCGGCTGGCGGCCACGCGCAGCGGCGGGGTCGCCGGCCGGCGCGTCGCCACCCTGCGCCGGCCGCCGTCGTCGATGCGGAAGGCGCCCTGGCCGGGGACGCCGTGCCAGACCACGCCGGTGGCCGGCGCCTGGATCACGCCGAACACCGGCACGCCGTCGTCGACCAGCGCGATGTTGACCGTGAACTCGCCGTTGCCCCGGATGAATTCGCGGGTGCCGTCCAGCGGATCGACGAGCCAGAAGCGCGACCAGGACCGGCGCCGCCCTGGCGGCACCGCGTGCGCGGATTCCTCCGACAGCACCGGGATGTCCGGCGTCAGCCGGGCCAGGCCGTCGACGATGCAGCGGTGCGCGGCCATGTCGGCGGCGGTGACCGGGCTGTCGTCGGCCTTGGCGCGCACCGCGATGCCCTGCCCGTACGCGGCCATGATCGCCGCCCCCGCCTCGCGGGCGACCGCGACCACGCCCTCGCGCAGCGGCTCAGCGATCGGCATGGTGCCCGAGCCAGTCGCGGGCGATGAACAGCGCCGCGATGGAACGTCCTTCGGAGAAGTCCTCGCGCAGGATCAGTTCGTGCAGCCGGTCCAGCTTCCAGGGCACCACCTCGAGCTCCTCGGGCTCGTCCCCCGGAAGGCGCTCCGGGTACAGGTCGCGCGCGAGCACCAGGTGGGTGGAATGGCTCATGTAGGTCGGCGCGAGCGTCAGGCTGCGCAGGACGTCCAGGCGCCGGGCGCCGTATCCGGCCTCTTCCTTCAGCTCGCGGTCCGCCGCCTGCACCGGGGACTCGCCGGCGTCGATCCGGCCCTTCACCAGCCCCAGCTCGTAGCGGTGGACGCCGGCGGCGTACTCGCGCACCAGGAGCACGGTGTCATCGTCCAGCAGCGGCACCACGACGACGGCCCCGTGCCCGCGGCCATGCAGCCGCTCGTAGCGGCGACGCTCGCCGTTGGCGAATTCCAGGTCGAGCCGCTCGAGCCGGTAGGGCCCGGCGTCGGACTCCTCGATGCCGTGGATGATGGGCAGGCGCAGGCTCACCGGCGCCCCCGGGGCGCCCAAGGGGCGATAATGCGTCGATGTCCGACCGGTCTGTCCACGATCCCGCCATTCTATCCGAGGCCGCCGACTGGCGATCCCGCGACCTCGCCGTCCTCTGGCATCCCTGCACGCAGATGCGCGAGCATCCCGACACCCTGCCGCTGCTGCCGGTGGCGCGCGGCGAGGGCGCCTGGCTCATCGGACCCGACGGCCGCCGCACGCTCGACGCCGTCAGCAGCTGGTGGACGAACATCCACGGCCACGCCGAGCCGCGCATCGCCGAGGCCATCGCGCGCCAGGCGCGCACGCTGGAGCACGTGATCCTCGCCGGGGCGAGCCACGCGCCCGCGGTGGAGCTCGCCGAACGCCTGCTCTCGGTCGCGCCGCGCCAGGCGGGCCGCGCTCCGCTGGCGAAGGTCTTCTACGCCGACAACGGCTCGGCCGGCGTCGAGGTCGCGCTGAAGATGGCCTTCCACTGGTTCCGCAACCGCGGCGACGAGCCGCGGCGCACGAAGTTCGTGGCGCTGCGGAACGGCTACCACGGCGAGACCATCGGCGCGCTCTCGGTCGGCGACATCCCGCTGTACCGCCGCATCTATGCGCCGCTGCTGATGGAGGCGATGTTCGCGCCGTCCCCGGACGCCTGGCACGCACGGCCGGGGCAGAGCGAGGCCGACTGCGCCGAGGAGGCGGCCGACGCCCTGGCGCGCCTGCTGGACGAGCACCCGGGCGAGGTCTGCGCACTGATCCTCGAACCTCGCCTGCAGTGCGCCGGCGGAATGCGCATGCATCATCCGGTCTACCTGAAGCGCGCGCGCGAGCTGTGCGACGTGCACGGCGTCTTCCTGGTCGCCGACGAGATCGCCACGGGCTTCGGGCGCACCGGCACGATGTTCGCCTTCGAGCAGGCCGGGGTGATGCCCGACCTGATGTGCGTGTCCAAGGGCCTGACCGGGGGCTTCCTGCCGCTGGCGGCGGTGCTCGCGACGCAGTCGATCTACGACGGCTTCCTGGACGACTCGCGCGAGCGCGCCTTCCTGCACTCGCACAGCTATACCGGCAACCCGCTGGCCTGCGCCGCGGCCCTGGCCTCGCTGGACATCTTCGAATCCGACGACGTCCTGGCGCGCAACCGCGCGACCGCGGCGAAGATGGCCGCCGCCGCGGCGCCGCTGGCGAGCCTGCCCCACGTGGCCGAGGTGCGCCAGGCCGGCATGGTGGTGGCCTTCGAACTCACCCGCGACGGCGACCGCGACGCGCCCTTCGATCCATCCGCGCGCGTCGGCCTGCGCGCCTATCGCGCGGCGCTCGACCGCGGGGTGCTGCTGCGCCCGCTGGGAGACGTCCTGTACTGGATGCCCCCGTACTGCATCGACGATGCCCAGATCGCGCAGCTGGCCGAGGCGACGCACGCCGCGATCACCGGGGCGACCAGCGCCCCTGCCCCGGGAGGCTGAGCCGACCATGCGACACCACCGCGCCCACGTCGAGGTCCCGCTGGCCGTCGGCGACCACGTCGCGCTCGGCGAAGGCGCCAGTGCCCACCTGCTGCGCGCGCTGCGCCTCGGCGTCGGCGATCCCTGCGTGCTGTTCAACGGCGACGGCAACGACTACGACGCGCTCGTCACCGCGGCGGGCAAGCGCGGCGGCGAGGCCCGGATCGTGGCCGTGCGGCCGGTCGACAACGAGTCCGCGCTGCGCATCGTGCTGCTGCAGGGCGTGGCGCGGGGCGAGAAGATGGACTGGATCCTGCAGAAGGCGACCGAGCTCGGCGTGGCCGGGTTCCTCCCGGTCAACAGCCAGCGGAGCGAGGTGCGCCTGGAGGGCGAGCGCGCCACGCGTCGCCTCGCCCACTGGCGCGGCGTGGTGTCGTCGGCCTGCGCGCAGAGCGGTCGCGCCGTGGTCCCCACGGTCGCGCCGCCGGCCCCGCTGGCCGAGGCCGTGGCTGCGCTCGCGGGCGATGCGTTGAAACTCACGCTGGACCCCGGCGCCGGCAGCGGCGTGGCCGGACTGCAGGCGCCCGCCGCACGATCGGTCGTGCTGGCGATCGGCCCGGAAGGGGGCTGGTCGCCGGGCGACCGCGCGGTGCTCGACGGCGCGGGATTCACCGGCCTGCGCCTGGGCCCTCGCATCCTGCGCACGGAAACCGCCGGCGTCGCCGCGATCAGCGTGCTGCAGTCGGCCTTCGGCGACCTCGCCTGAAGCGCGGCCTCAGGCCGCGAGCGCGTCCCGGATCGAGGCTTCGATGGCGTCGACGTCGGGGACCAGGGCAGCCTCGTCGTTGAGCAGCACGCGGGCCTTCACCCCGAGCGGAGGTGCTTCGGAGGCGTCGCCACCGTCGCCGGCGTCGACCACGAGGGAATCGCGGGAGACCGTGACCAGGCGCGGGAAGCCGCGCGTCAGCAGGGCCACGTACGGGAGGTGCGCGTCGCCGCCCAGGGTCTTGAGCACGACGACCTTGCTGCCCAGGTCGCCCGCCTCGCCGGGCGCGATGCCCGACAGACGTGCGAACGAGGCCAGCGGCAGCTGCCAGCCGCGCCAGCGGATCGAGCCGAGCAGCCAGCCGGGCGCGCCTTCGACGGGCTCGGGATCGGCGTAGGAAAGCACCTCGGCGATGGTCGCGTTGGGCAGGAGCAGGCGCGCGCCTTCGACCTGGATCAGCACGCCCCGGATGTCGGAGATGGCGGGAGCATTCACGGGTCGGATCCTCGTCAGGGCCAGCGGTCGAGAACGACCTGGGCCAGGTCGGCGGGTTCGGCGGCAGCCGCGCCGCGCGCGACCAGGGCATCTACCGCCTCGCGGTCGTAGCAGGAGTCGGGGGCCTGGGCGAGCACCAGCGCGCCGTCGGCGGCCATCGCCATCGCCGCATCCACGCGTCCCGGCTGCGCGCCGCTCAGGAACAGGATGGCGCTGTCCGCGGCCGGCAGCGCGTCGTAGCCTCCCGCCGCGCCGGCGTCGACCGCGAAGGACAGGCGCGCGCGGTCGTCGACGACCGCAAGGTCGGGCGGCAGGAAGTAGACGGTGCCGGCTTCGGCGGTGGCGCCGGGCTCCGCCACGGCGACCGGGAGCGCGGACGCCCGCTGCATCTGCTGCACCAGCCGGTCGTAGCGGCCGCCGTCGAGCTGCAGGCGGACCAGCACCGCCCGTGCGAAGCCGTCGCCGAGCCCCGCGAGCAGCTGGCGCACCGCGTCGGGTCCCCCCAGGCCGGCCTCGACCACCACCGCGCCGCGCAGCACGCCGTGCCCGTAGCTGTCGGGATCGGCAAGCGAAAGGCCGTCCAGGCGCGCGGCGAGGGCGTCCAGGTCGATCGCCGGGGGTGCCGTTGCCGATCCATCGGGCGCAAGCGGGGCGTCGTCATCGGCGAGCGACAGGCCTTCGCCGAGCGTCAGCGGGTCCACCTCGGCGGCCGCGTCGGCGCGGGTCCCGAGCGGGCCATCGTCATCGGCCAGCGACAGTCCCTCGCCGGGCACCAGGAAATCGTCCGCCGGCGCGTCGCCCGGGCCCGCGGGGTCGCCGCCCGGCGCGTCGCCTGCGTCCGCGGGTGCGGCGGCGCCGCCGGCAAGGAGGGCCGCGACGTCCGGGTCGTCGGCGAGCGCATCGTCGAATCCCCCGGCGGACGACGACCAGTCCATGTCCTCGGCCGACACGAGGCCGGCGAACGCGGGCCCTTCGTCGACGATCCCCGCGCCCTCCCCGCTTCGCGGCGGGTCGAAGGCATCGCCCCGCGGGACCTCGGCGGCAAGGTCCTGCGCGGTGTCGGCCAGCGCCGTGAGGTCGATGCTGGCCGGGTCGAATTCGCGTTCGGGCAGCGGACCCGGAGCGGGATGCACGACTTCGTCCCCGGCCGCACCGGGGGGCAGCACGTCCTGGTGGCCGTTGAGCTTGGCCGCCAGGTGCCGGACCCAGCGCGCCGCGTCCCAGCCGTCGCGCGCCGCGGCGACTTCGGCCTCGTCGAACATCACCAGCACGCCGGGATCGGACAGGAGGGCGTCGAACCGCTCCAGCGCGTCTTCGATCACCGGCTCGAGCGCCACCAGCACGGCGCCGGGGCGCAGCGCGACGGCTTCCGGGGGGTCGCCCTCGAGCGGGTCGATCGCCCGCAGCAGCCGGGCGCCGGCGTCGGCGATCGCGGCTTCCAGGCGCTGCCTCGCCTCGCCCTCGCGGGCCAGCAGCAGCACGGTGACGGCGGCCTCCTGCTCAGGCATCGCGCCGCAGCTCCAGAAGGTCGTGGACGTTCCGCAGCAGCTCGTTCTCCTGGTACGGCTTGCCGAGGTAGCGCTCGACGCCGATCTCGAACGCACGCTGGCGGTGCTTCTCGCCGGTCCGCGACGTGATCATGATGATCGGCACGTTGCGCAGGCGCGGGTCGGCCTTCATCTCCGTGGCCAGCTCGTAGCCGTCCATGCGCGGCATCTCGATGTCGAGCAGCATCAGGTCGGGCACCCGCTCGACCATCCTCTCCAGCGCGTCGATGCCGTCCTTCGCGGTCGTGACCTCGAAGTTGTGCCGCTCCAGCACGCGGCCGGTGACCTTGCGCATGGTGATCGAATCGTCGACCACCATGACCAGCGGCACGGGGCGCTGGTCGGCGGCCGCGGCCGGGGCGGCGTCGCGCGGCCGCGCCACCTGCTGGCGACGCACCAGCGGCGCAACGTCCAGGATCACCACCACGCTGCCATCGCCCATGATGGTCGCGCCGAAGATGCCCGGGATCGACGCCACCTGCGGGCCCACCGGCTTCACCACGATCTCGCGGTTGCCGAGGATCTGGTCGATCGCGACCGCGACCCGCAGCTCGCCGGAGCGGACCAGCAGCAGCGGCATCTGCAGGTGCCCCTCGGCGCGCGCCGGCGCGTGGCCGACCAGCCCGCCGAGGTCGTGCACGACGTAGTCCTCGCCGCCGTAGGAGTAGCTCGCCCCGGCCTCGAGTTCCTCGCGCGAGATGCGGCCGACGCCGCGCACCGACGCGATCGGCACCGCGAAGCTGGTCTCGCCGATCTTGACGAACACCGCCTGCGTCACCGCCAGCGTCTGCGGCAGGCGCATGGTGAAGGTGGTGCCGCGCCCGCGTTCGGAGGCGATGTCGAGGGTGCCGCCGAGCTGGCGCACCTCGCTCGCGACCACGTCCATGCCGACGCCGCGGCCGGCCAGGCGGCTGACCTCGTCGGCGGTGGAGAAGCCCGGCTGGAAGATCAGCGCGTCGAGGTCGCTGTCGCCGAGCACCGCGTCCTCACGGACCAGGCCGCGCTCGATGCCGCGGCGGCGGATGGCCTCGCGATCCAGCCCGCCGCCGTCGTCGGCAACCTCGAGCACCACTTCCG
>JAAZHF010000412.1 GCA_012510865.1 Gammaproteobacteria bacterium | reverse complement strand
CACCGTGACCGCCGCGATCTCGGACGACCGCCGCTACCTGCTCGTGCACGTGCTCGACCTGGCCGACGAGGCGCAGCTGGTGGCCGACATCAAGCGCCGCTACGAGCGCCCGCTGATGGAGATCTTCCCGTGAACACCCCCGAATTCGCCGGCATCCAGCTGTTCGGCCATGGTCTGATCGAGATCGCCATCGGCGTCTCGATGTACGTGGTCGGCGCCGCGATGCTGCTGGCCCTGTGGCGGCTGCTGCGCGGCCCCGCGGTCCCCGACCGCATCCTCGCGCTCGACACGCTCAACGTGACCGCGATCGCCGAGCTGATGCTGCTCGGCATGCACCTGCGCACCCCGATCTATTTCGAGGCCGCGCTGGTGATCGCGATGCTGGGCTTCGTCAGCACCGTCGTGCTGAGCAAGTACGTGATCCGGAGGGACATCGTCGAATGAACGTGTTCTGGGAACTGCTGCTGGTGGCCCTGCTGCTCGTCGGCAGCTTCTTCATCCTGATGGGCGGCGTCGGCCTGGTGAAGCTGTCGGAGTTCTTCCGGCGCCTGCACGCCCCCACCAAGGCCAGCACGCTCGGCGTGGGCTGCGTGTTGACCGCCTCGGTCGGCTACCACCTGTTCGTGGGCAGCGCCCCGCAGCCGCGCGAACTGCTGATCCCCGCCTTCCTGCTGATCACCGCGCCGATCAGCGCGCACCTGATGTCGAAGGCCGCGCTGTCGCTGCGCATGGACGAGTGGCCGCAGCTTCCGGGCAAGTCGGACGAGGACACCCACGTGCCCCCGCGCCCCGACGGCGGGGACGACGAGGCCTACTGAGCGGCGCGGCCCCTCAGGCCAGCAGCGCGAACTCCAGCACCACCCAGCCCGCGAGGGCGGCGACGAGCAGCCCTCCCTCGAGCCGGCTGACCGTGGTGTTCCCGCGCAGCAGGGGCAGCAGCAGCAGCGCGAACAGGAAGGCGACCGGCAGCTCCAGGCGCACGAACGAGGCCGGCACCGGCACGCTGCCGCCGATCGCGGCCATGCCGCCCAGCACCACGAGCACGTTGAACAGGCTCGAGCCGACGACGTGGCCCGCGACCAGGTCGCCCTGGCCGCGGCGGGCGGCGGCCACCGCGGCGGCGGCTTCCGGCAGCGCGGTCGCGATCGCCACCAGCACCAGCCCCGCGACCAGCGAGTCCATCCCCAGCGCCCGTCCGATGGCCGGGATGTGGGCGACCACCCAGCCGGCGCCGAACCAGAGCAGCACCACGGCGATCGCCAGGCGCACCAGGTTCAGGGCCATGTCCCCGCGGGTGGGGACGAAGGCATCCACCGCGGCGCGCACGTCGGGGGACTCGTGCCGGGCGCGGGACGCGGCGAAGGCGACGACGCCGATGAAGAACAGCAGCAGGATCGCGCCTTCCACCCGCGAGAGCGCGCCGTCCAGGCCCATCGCCGCGACCGCGAGCGTGGCCAGAAGCAGCAGCGCCAGCAGCGGCGCCAGCGCCCGCCAGCGCACCACCACCGGCGCCGCGAGCGCGGCAGCGCCCAGGGTGAGGCCGACGTTGGCGATGTTGCTTCCGACGGCGTTGCCGAGCGCAAGCGCGCGGTCCCCCGCGAACACCGCGCGCGCGTTGACCGCCAGTTCCGGCAGCGAGGTCGCGACCGCGACCAGGCCCAGCCCGACCGCGAAGCGCGGGATGCGGAGCACGGCGGACAGCCCCGCCGCGCCCTTCACCAGCGAGTCGCCGCCGAGGGCCAGGAAGACCAGGCCCAGCACTGTGAATCCGATCGCTTCGAACATCACGGGCCTCCCGGGTCGACGCCGGCCGGCGGTTTCAGCTGCAGCCTTCGACGTAGCCGACCTGCGGATCCAGGCCGACGCGCCAGCTGGTCACGCGGCCATCCGGTCCGAGCTCGAAGTAGAGCCGCGAAGGCAGGGCGCCGCCGTCCTCGGGGCTCATCAGCACCTTGCCGCCCTCGACGTACTTGTGCGGCGCGGCCTCGAGCCGCTTGCCGTAGAGCCCGCCCAGGGCCGCTTCGTCCATGCCCACCCGGCCCCCGCCGGGCGCCGCCAGGTCGGGCGATTCGACGCTGTAGCGCACGAACATGCCGTCCTCGAACATGAAGGCGAGATGCGCCGGGGCGGGCTGCCCCGCCGGGCTCAGGTGGTGGCAGGCGCTGCCGTCCCCGGGGTCGCCCACGACCTCGAGCGGGTTGCCGGTCCACTCTGCGCGCGCCTCGTCCGGCGACAGGCCGAAGTCGAGGCTGCCGTAGCCGTCCATGCGCGCGTCGCCCGAGGGCGGGATCGCGTCGGCGGCACCCGCCGGTTCGGTCGCCGGTTCCATCGACTCGATCGCTTCCGAGGCCGCGTCGGCGCCGGCGTCCACCGTGCGCCGGGCATCGCAGGCGGCGAGCGCGAGGGTCAGCAGGGCAAGGGCGACGGCGGTTTGGCGCATGCGGAGGTCTCCTGGGGATCGAAGCCCAAGGCTACGACAAAACCCCGCCGCCCGGCGTGCAGGCGGGACCGCCGCCGGCTCCTCAGGATCCGGGGCGGAAGTTGCGTCGCAGTCCCGCCCAGCAGGCCTGGTAACCGCGCTGCCGGTGGGCGGCGTCCATCGCCTGCCGCGTGGGGCGGATCACCGCGCGGGTCTCGAACATGAAGGCCATGGTGTCGGTGATCACGTCGGGCCTGGACAGGTCGGCCGCGGACGCCTTCTCGAACGTGGCGGCATCGGGGCCGTGGCCGGTCATGCAGTTGTGCAGCGAGCAGCCGCCGGGCGCGAAGCCCTCGGCCTTGGCGTCGTAGGCACCGTGCACCAGGCCCATGAACTCGCTGGCGATGTTGCGGTGGAACCACGGCGGCCGGAACGTGTCCTGGGCAACGAGCCAGCGCGGGGGGAAGATCGCGAAGTCCATGTTGCTGGTACCGGGCGTGTCGCTGGGCGAGTGCAGCACCAGGAAGATCGACGGGTCCGGATGGTCGTAGCTGATCGACCCGATCGCGTTGAAGCGGCGCAGGTCGTACTTGTACGGGGCGTAGTTGCCGTGCCAGGCGACCACGTCCAGCGGCGAGTGGCCGATGGCGGCGCGCCACAGGTGGCCCTGGAACTTCGCGACGAGTTCGAAGTCGCCCTCGTCCTCCTCGTAGGCGGCCACCGGCGCAAGGAAGTCGCGCGCGTTGGCCAGCCCGTTGGAGCCGATCGGACCGAGGTCGGGCAGGCGCAGCAGCGCGCCGTAGTTCTCGCAGACGTAGCCGCGGGCGCTGCCGTCGGGCAATTCGACCCGGAAGCGCACGCCGCGCGGGATCACGGCGATCTCCTGCGGCTCGACCTCGAGCAGGCCGAGCTCGGTGGCGATGCGCAGCCGGCCCTGCTGCGGCACCACCAGCAGCTCTCCGTCGGCGCTGTAGAAGAACCGCCCGCGCATCGGCGCATTGGCGGCATACATGTGGATGCCCACGCCCGCGCCGGCGGCCGAACCGCCGTTGCCCGCCATGGTGAACAGGCCATCGACGAAGTCGATGGCGCTGCCTTCCACCGGCATGGGCAGCGGGTCCCAGCGCAGCTGGTCCGGGGTCACCGGGCCGGACCCGAACTCCTCGTGCAGCCGCGGCTGCGCATAGGGCGCGAAGCTTCCGTGCATCGCCGCCGGCCGGATCCGGTACAGCCAGCTGCGCCGGTTCGCGTGCCGCGGCGCCGTGAACGCCGTGCCCGTGAGCTGTTCCGCGTAGAGCCCGTGGGCGACCCGCTGCGGCGAGTTGCGCCCCACCGGCAGCGCTCCCGCCACCGCCTCGGTGGCGAACTCGTTCCCGAAGCCCGACATGTACCTGGTCACGACTGCCTCCCGATTCAGCGTTTGCCGCGGATGTACGTCGGAGCGCCCTGTTACAGGACTCCCCGCTTCATCTGGTCGCGCTCGATCGACTCGAACAGGGCCTGGAAGTTGCCCTCGCCGAAGCCTTCGTTGCCCTTGCGCTGGATGATCTCGAAGAAGATCGGGCCGAAGGCGTTCTGGCCGAAGATCTGCAGCAGCTTGCGCTGCTTGGTCTCGGGGTCGGCGTCGATCAGGATCGCATTCCTGCGCAGGCGCTCCACGTCCTCGCCGTGGTTCGGGATGCGCTGGTCGATCACGTCGAAATAGGTGTCGGGCGTGTCGAGGAAGGCGATGCCGGCCTCGCGCATCTTCTCCACCGTCTCGTAGATGTCGTCGGTGAACAGCGCGATGTGCTGGATGCCCTCGCCCTTGTAGTCGCGGAGGTATTCGTTGATCTGGCTCTTCTCGTCCGACGACTCGTTGAGCGGGATCCGGACCACGCCGTCGGGCGCGGTCATCGCCTTCGACAGCAGGCCGGTCTTGGCGCCCTTGATGTCGAAGTAGCGGATCTCGCGGAAGTTGAACAGCTTCTCGTAGTAGTCCGACCACTTCTGCATGTTCCCGAGGAACAGGTTGTGGGTGAGGTGGTCGATGAAGGTCAGCCCGAAGCCCCTGGGGTTCTGGTCCACGCCCGGCAGCGGCTCGTAGTCGGCGTAGACGTCGTCGCTGCTGTCGTCGATCAGGTACAGCATGCAGTCGCCGATGCCCTTGATCACCGGGAAATCGACCGCGCGCGTTTCGACCTTCTGGTCGTGCGCCTGGCCGCCGTTGGCCAGCACGTGCTCGAGCACCTCGGTCGGATTCTTCTTGAAGCGGATGGCGAAGCCGGACGCGGACGGACCGTGCTTGGCGGCGAAGTCGGCGGCGAATGAATCGGCCTGCTCGTTGAGCAGGAAGTTGATCGTGCCCTGGCGGAACAGGGTGATTTCGCGCTCGCGGTGCTTGGCCACGGCAGTGAAGCCGAGCTTCTCCAGAT
>JAAZHF010000411.1 GCA_012510865.1 Gammaproteobacteria bacterium | reverse complement strand
GCTCCATGCCCGCCTGGCCGGCGGCCTGGCCGGCGCTGCCCGCGCCGCGCGACGACCCTTCGGTCCCGGGCGGTTTCGGCAGCGCCTATGCCGGCGCCCGCGACCTCGGCTCGCCCGTGTTCCTGCGCGCGCACCGCGCCGACGCCCGCGCCGAAGCGCAGGCGCGCGTGTCCGAAGTCCTCGCCTGGATGGACGGGCCGTCCACCAGTCCGCTGCCGCCGCTGCGCGCCCGCGCCAGCGCGCCGCGCGTCGAGGTCGCCGGCGCAGTGCTGGAAGGCGTGGAAATCGACATCGAACCCGGAGGTGCACGGTGAGCGCCATGCCCGCCGCACCCGGCGCGGGGGACGCGTTCGCCGCCCGCCTGCTCGAGTGGTTCGACGTCCACGGCCGCCATGACCTGCCCTGGCAGCACCCGCGCACGCCCTACCGCGTCTGGCTGTCGGAGATCATGCTGCAGCAGACCCGCGTGAGCGTGGTCGTGCCCTTCTTCGAGCGCTTCGTCGCCGCGCTTCCGGACGTCGGCGCGCTGGCCGCGGCGCCGCTGGACGACGTGCTGGGACTCTGGTCGGGCCTGGGCTATTACGCCCGCGCCCGCAACCTGCACGCCGCGGCGCGCGCCTGCGTCGAACGCCACGGCGGCGACCTGCCGCGGGACTTCGATGCGCTGCTGTCCCTGCCGGGCATCGGCCGGAGCACCGCCGGCGCCATCCTCGCGCAGGCCTGGGGCGAACGCTTCCCGATCCTCGACGGCAACGTCAGGCGGGTGCTGGCGCGCTACCACGTCGTCGAAGGCTGGACCGGGCGGACGGCCGTCGAGCGCGAGCTGTGGCGCCTCGCGGCGAGCCACCTGCCCGCGGAGCGCCTGGCCGACTACACCCAGGCGCAGATGGACCTCGGTGCGACGATCTGCAGCCGCCATGCGCCGGCCTGCGGCGCCTGCCCGCTGGCCGGCGATTGCTCCGCGTTCCGGCAGGGCCGGACCGCGGAACTGCCGACGCCGCGGCCGGGCCGGCCGCTTCCCAGCCGGCGCGCCCTCCTGCTCGTGCTCCGCGACGCGGACGGCCGCGTGCTGCTGCAGCGGCGCCCGCCGACCGGCGTCTGGGCGCAGCTGTGGTCGCTGCCGCAGGCGGAGGACGACGACGAGGCCAGGCGCTGGTTCGCGCGCCACGTGCGGGGCGAGTTCGCGCGGGGCGAACGGCTGGACGCGATCGCACACGCCTTCAGCCACTACCGGCTCGACATGCACCCGCTGCGCTGGCGCAAGGTCGCTGCCGCGCCCGCCGTGGGCGACAATGGCGACCTGCGATGGGCCTCGCGCGACGCGCTGGCCGCCCTGGGCATCCCGGCGCCCGTGCGCACGCTGCTCCACGCGCAGTTCGACCACGACCAGGAGGACCCGACGTGAGCCGTACCGTCTATTGCCACTACGAGAAGCGCGAGGCCGAAGGGCTCGACTTCGTGCCCTGGCCGGGCGAGCTGGGCAAGCGCGTCTTCGCCGGGATCGGCAAGCCGGCCTGGGCCGCATGGCTGGCGCACCAGACCATGCTCATCAACGAGAACCGCCTGTCACCGATGGATCCCGACCACCGCGCCTTCCTCGAGCGCGAGATGGAGAAGTTCCTGTTCGGCGGCGGCGCGGAGAAACCGCCGGGCTACGTGCCCGAGGACGGCGCCTGAGCGGTATCGCGTGCCGCCTTCTCGGCGGCCTTGATCCTGGAGGTATCGAGCCTGCGGATCTCCTGGATGCGGCACGGCAGCTGGATCGATCCGCGGTCGTGCACCATGACCTTGTCGAAGCCCGCGTAGACGCGGCTGCCCTGGCTGGTGAGGCTGATCAGCGGCGTGTATTCGATGTCCTGGCAGCGGCCGGCGAAGGCCAGCAGCCAGGCTTCCGAAGGACCGGTCCAGATGGCGATGTGGCGATCGTCCAGCGGCGTCCAGCCGTTGACCCGCCCCAGGTAGTTGAAGCTCGCCACCGGCTCGCCGGCGGCGGCCTGGTAGATGGCCAGTTTCTCCGCATCGCCCAGCGAGCCGCTGCTTGCGCAGCCCGCCAACAGGGTGGCCGCGAGCGCCGCGGCCATCGCGCCGTTCCGGGTTTTCATGGCCTTCCTCCCGCCGCTTCGCGGCGCCGGATGCTTGCCGACATCATCGCGCAGAGCGGCCGCGGACATGGCCTCCGTGGGTCCCGGCATTCAGCCGCGATACGGCCTTGCCTCGCCTCCGGCGCCTCCCGTATCATTACGGGCTCGCCAGTGGCCGGGTAGCTCAGTTGGTAGAGCAGGGGATTGAAAATCCCCGTGTCGGGGGTTCGATTCCCTCCCCGGCCACCACTACGAACACAGCAAGATCAAAGACTTATCGAAAGTCGCTCGTGCGACCCCCTGTTCGGGCAGGCTTTCGATTGTGCGCGTT
>JAAZHF010000410.1 GCA_012510865.1 Gammaproteobacteria bacterium | reverse complement strand
GGCCAGCGCGAGCGCCGCCTGGACGATGGCCCGGCGCGACGGGTCGGCGGCCGCGCCGCGGACGAAGCCGCGGTCGATCTTCAGCTCCGAGAACGGGATGTCCCGCAGCTGCGCCAGGTTGGAGAACCCGGTGCCGAACTCGTCGATCGCCAGGCGCACGCCCTTCAGTCGCAGCCGGCTCATGATGTCGAGCCGGGCCTGCGCCTCGGTCGGCAGGCGGGTCTCGGACAGTCCGAGCACCAGCCGCTCGAGCGGGAAGCCGGCCGCGCCCGCCAGGATCGCGACGCGGTCCGGGAAATCCAGCGAGCCCAGGCTCGCCAGCGACACGTTCACGGCGACCTCGAGCCCGCGGCCGGCGACATGCCAGTGGCGCGCATCGTGCAGCGCGTTGGCCAGCACCACCCGGGCCAGCGCGCGGGCCATCCCCGCGTCCTCGGCCAGGGGGATGAACTCGGCGGGCAGGACGATGCCGCGCAGCGGATGCCGCCAGCGCGGCAGCGCCTCCACGCCCACCACCTCGCCGCTGTGGAGGTCGACCTTGGGCTGGTACAGGTTGGACAGCTCGCCGGCGGTGATCGCGGCCTCCAGCGCCGCGGCGTCCGCGGCGGCGAACGGCGTCGCTGCGGACGCGTCCGCCCGCGCCTGCGCGGCGCCGGCCCCGCGCGCCTGCAGGAGCTCCCGCAGCTCGGCCGGCTGCACCGGCTTGGCCAGCCGGCCGAGGACGTCGAGGCCCTGCCCCCGCGCCAGCTGTTCGACCGCCTGCAGGACGCGCTGCTCCGCGCCGCTGATCAGCACCAGCGCGCCGCGGAACTCCATCGCCGCCAGGTGCCGCACGAATTCCACGCCGTCCATCCCGGGCATGCGCAGGTCGCAGAACACCAGTCCGAAGCCGGCCGGGTCCGCGGAAAGGCGCTCCAGCGCCTCGTCGCCGCGCGAGCAGAGCTCGATCGCCGAATAGCCGCTGGCCTTCAGCCCCATCGCCCGGAGCTGGATGTGCAGCAGCCGGGTGGTGAATTCGTCGTCGTCGACTACCAGAATCTTCAAAGCCCCTGCCTCGCCGTCCGTCCTGCCGCCGCTGCCATCGTCCCGCGCCAGCGGCGCATCGCGGCAAGCGCCGCGTCCATTGCCTCGACCACGTCCGCCACCAGCGGCGCGAAGCCGTCGCGGCGTCCGCCCGCGGCCCGCGCTTCCAGGCGCTCGCAGAGCGAGCCCAGCGGCAGGGCTCCGACCGCGCGCGACGACGACTTCAGGCTGTGCGCAAGCAGGGCCGCGGCGCCGGCGTCCCGGTCCGCGGCCGCGCGCAGGAGGCCGGCGCGCATTCCCGTGGCGACGGTGTCGAAGCAGCCGATGATTTCCCCCAGCACCGCGGGATCGTCGCCGACGGTGTCGTGCAGTGCGCGCAGGTCGAAGTCCTGCTGGATGTGGCGGCCTGTCTCCGGAGCGTCCGTCATGCTCCCTCCATGGAAGCAGCGGAACCGGGTGCTGCCGCGCAGCATGGTAGCGGGATGCCCCGCGGCGCCCCGTGCGTCCGGTCACAGACCGGAGCGCGCATGCATAGACTTCAGTCGCAGTCGCCGATGCGCTCGAAGGCCAGGTCTTCGTAGTCGTAGCTGAAATCGGCCTCCGGATCGACCTTGGCCATGGCCAGGCGGGCCGGCCGGCCCGGGGCCCCCGGCGCGAAGTCCAACCAGGCATCGGCATCGGCGCCGAGCGTGTCGAAATCCACCAGCATGCGGTCGCCTGCCCGCAGGACGGGCCCCGACAGCCGCGGCGACTTCCGGGATTCGAAGCGCAGCCCGCCGTCGGCGCGGCAGATCCGAACCTCGCCGAACCAGGGGTCCCGATAGCGCCCCGGCAGTCCGGCCACGTCGGCCGCGGCCACCGCGCGGCGGGCCTGCGGCGCACCGGCGCCCTCGCCGCCCCGGTCCGCCGCGGCGGCCCCTGCGCGTGCCCGCTCCGCGTCCAGCAGCCCGGCATAGTGCGCCACCAGGCCGGAGCCCGCGTGCGCCGCGGCCCCGCCGTGACCGGCATCGCCGCCGGCGGTGAAGATCTTCGACAGGGACTGCTCCAGCACCGTGCGCGCCTCGCCGGCGCTGCCGTTGATCAGGATCACGAAGCCGGCGTCGAGCTCCGGCAGCAGCGTCACCGCCGAGTACATGCCCGACAGCGTGCCGGTATGCGCGACCTTCGACGTCCCGTCGACGTCGCTCAGCCGCCAGCCGTAGCCGTAGGCCGAGAAGTGGCTGCGGTTCCACTCGCGCATGCGCTGCGTCAGCGGCATCGGCATGTGCGCGGTCCAGGCGGCCTCGCGCTGGGCCGCCGACAGCCAGGGCCGCCCGTCGGCGCCCGGCGTCCGCGGATCGAGCCAGGCCCGCACCCAGCGCAGCATGTCGTCCAGGCCGCAGCGCACGCCGCCGGCCGCCGCCATCGGCATGTCGGCGACCACGTCGCCGTCGCCACGCGGCAGCCAGCCGCCCTCGCCGCGCAGGTGCGGCGCGGCGACGCCCGGCGCGGAGTCCAGGCGCCACTCGCCGATCCTGCAGCCCTCCATTCCCAGCGGCTCGAACACCTCGCGACGCAGCAGCACGTCGAAGGGCGCCCCTCCGGCGGCCGCGGCGACCTCGCCGGCCACGATGTACAGCGTGTTGTCATAGGCATAGCGCGAGCGGAAGCTCCACCGGGGCTGCAGGTGCGCCAGGCCCGCGACCACGTCCTCGCGGGTGAACGAATTCGGCTCCGGCCACAGCATCAGGTCGCCCGCGCCGGGACCCAGGCCGCTGTTGTGGATCAGCAGGTCGCGCACCTGCATTTCCCGCGTCACCCAGTCCTCGCGCATGCGGAACCCGGGCAGGTGCTTCACCACCGGGTCGTCCCAGGCCAGGAGGCCGGCGTCGACCTGCCGCGCCAGCAGGGCCGCGGTCATGGCCTTGGTGTTGGACGCGACCTTGAACAGCGTGTCGCTCCCGACCGGGTCGCCGCTGCCGACGATCGTCTCGCCGCGCAGTTCGACCTGCACCACCTCGCCGCCGACCACGACGCCCACGGCGATGCCGGGCAGCCCGTAGCGGGCCACGGCCTCGTCGACCGCGGCCGCGACCGCCGCCGCCGCTGTCGCCGGTTCCGGAGTGGGCGCCGCGCCGTCCGCGGCCCGCGCCGGGGACGTGGAAAAAACAGCGGCCGCGAGGGCGGCCGCAAGGGAGAGCCAAGGGGGAACCGTTGTCTTCGACATCGCTTGCTCCGCGAAGGCCGCCGCCGGCGCGAGCCGGCGGCGGCGGGTCCGCGTCAGAAGTTCCAGGTCACCACCAGCTGCGTGTAGCGCGGCGACTGCCAGCGCGTGCCGGTGCCGAAGGTGTCGCGGCGCACGCCCGGGTTGCTTTCGTAGCGGGCGCGCACGTTGATCACTTCCTGGTCGTTCAGCAGGTTGTAGACCGACAGGCGGGCCTTGAGGTCGATGCCGTCCACCGGCAGCGTCCAGGTCACGTTCGCGCTGAGGTCGTAGATCCAGGGCATGCGGCCGAAGGCGCCGCGCTCGGTGCGCTCGTACACCCGGTCCTGCCAGGTGTAGGGAACGCCGTTCTCGTCGGTGCCCGCGCAGCGGGCCACGCAGAGCCAGCCGGTGCCGCCGCCGCTGCCCTCGCTCGTGTAGCTGGCGACGGCGAAGTTCTCGTCGGGCCAGGTCACGCCGAAGGCGGTGATCGGGCCGCCGGACATGGCGCTCAGCGTGCCGCCGACGCTCCACTGCTCGTTGAACTTGTAGCTGCCGCGCAGCTTGATCTGGTGGCGGTGGTCGTTGAACAGGTCACCGTAGCGGTCGTTGTTCGCCGGGTGGTCCCAGTGCTGGACCATGCCGGTGTCGCCGTAGTTGGTGTCCGAGTTCACCGGACCCTCGTGGTTGCCCTCGAGCTTCGACCACAGGTAGGACGCGTTGAACGCCCACTTGTCGTCCCACGCGCGGTCGATCTGGAACTCGACCGCCTTGTAGGTGCGCTTGGGCTTGGAGTAGCCGATCACGCGGTCGCTGCCGACGGTGATGTAGCCCTCCTTCGAGGTGTCGATCGTGACCCAGCCGTCCTGCTCGCAGCCCATGTCGGTGGTGCCCCACAGGGTCAGCTTGTCGCCCGGGTTGGCGATCGGCCAGAGGGTGCCGTGGCGGACGCCGCAGAGCGCGTTGATGCGGACGTCGTCCAGCGCGTTGGGCATGCGGCGGTAGGTGGCGTTGACGCCCCAGGACCAGGCCTGGTTGATCATGGTCTGGAAGCCGACGATGGCCTCGTCCTGGTAGACCGCGTCCAGGTCGCGGTCCACGCTCTGGCGGTAGTCGCGGACGCTGATGTTGAACTGGTCGTCGACCGGCCCGATCTGCGCGCCGATGATCGGTGCCATGTACTCGGCGCCGGTGATCGGGTTGACCGCGGCCGCCCAGCCGTCCAGCTCGTAGAAGGTGCGCTCGTCGAGCAGGCCGCCGGCGAAGTTGTAGCTGATGATGCTGGTCACCGGCATGTAGTAGCGGCCCAGGTTGCCGAACAGCTTGGTGGTGCCGTCGCCCTTCATGTCCCAGGAGAAGCCGAAGCGCGGCGAGACCAGGTCGTCCATCTTGATGAAGCTGGCGCCGGTGGCGGTCTTGTTGTCGAAGGTGTCGACGCGCAGGCCGAGGTTCAGCAGCAGGTCCGGGGTGATGCTCCAGTTGTCCTCGATGTAGTAGGCGCTGGCCTCGATGTCGAAGACACCGCCGTCGGCGCGCTCGCGCGCCATCAGGAAGGCGTCCACGCCGGCCGGCAGCGGGGTGCCGTTGTCGAGCACCTGGTTCGGGCTGGTGCGGCCGTAGGCCACGTACTGCTTGCCGTCTCCGGGATAGAAGGTGACGCGGTCGGTCGTCATCAGCTCGTGGTCCCAGCCGAAGCGGACGAGGTGGTCGCCCAGCGCCCACTCGAAGTCCAGGCGCTTGGCTTTGCGCTCGTCCTCGTGCGAGACGACGTTCGAGCCCGGGTGGCAGCCCAGCGTCGGGCTGCCCATGCCGCGGTAGATGGCGCCGTAGGAGGCGTTGTTGTAGGTCACCCAGCTGCAGAGCGCGTCCTGCGGCGAACGCAGGAAGCTGGAGCTGCGGTTGATCCCGTTCATCGCCTTGGCGGTGAAATTCTCGCCGAAGTGGTCGGTGTACGTCAGCGAGCCGCTCTTGCCGCCGCTCGACGAGGTCGACCGGCTCGGCACCTCGTCGTCGACGGTCCGGGTGTCGAAGTCGTAGCCGTACAGCAGGGTTTCCGAGTCACCCTCGTCCGAGAACGCGAGCAGCTCGAGCAGGTGGTCGTCGGACAGGTTCCAGTCGACCTTGGTGCCCCAGATGCCGTTGCTCACCTCGCGGTCGCTCCAACTGCTGCCGGAGGAGTTGGTGAAGCTCGATTTGCTTTCGCGCTGCTCGTACATGGCGAACATGAACAGGCGGTCGCGGACGATCGGGCCCGACGCCCACACGTTCGCCTTGGTGAAGCTGCTGCGGTCGTGGCTGGAGCGCACGTTGACGCTGCCGTCGTCGTAGAAACGGTCCTCGCCGCGGCTCTTCCAGGCGGAGGGCTCGAAGGTCAGCTCCACGCCGCCCTGGAATTCGTTGCCGCCCGAGCGGGTCACGGCGTTGATCACGCCGCCGGTGCTGCGGCCGAACTCGACCGAGTAGCCGCCGGTCTTGACCTGGAACTCGCGGAAGAAGGCGAAGGGCGCGGTCGAGAAGCTGTGCCGGCGGTAGAAGTCGGTGACGTTCAGGCCGTTGATGAAGACCGAGTTCTCCGCGATCGACGAACCGCCGAAGGAGATGCCGCCGAAGGAGGCGTTGCCCTGGACGACGCCCGGCGCCAGCTGCGCCACGGCGCTCAGGCTCTGTTCGACCGGCAGGCGCGAGATCTCCTCGCGGGTGACGTTGGTCGCGGTCTCGGTGGAGCGCACGTCCACGCGGTTGACCACGCGCTCGCCGATCACGGTCACGGTGCCGAGG
>JAAZHF010000409.1 GCA_012510865.1 Gammaproteobacteria bacterium | reverse complement strand
GCGCGAAGCCCGGCCGTGGTTGTCATGGACAGGTTAACCCACGCGCCGGGGGCCCGGTAGGCGTTCAGGCGATGCGCACGCGCTCGTGCGAGGAGGGGATGTTCAGGGCTTCCCGGTACTTGGCCACGGTGCGCCGGGCGACCGGCACGCCGCTGTCCTTGAGGCGCTCGGCAAGCCGCGCGTCGGACAGCGGCTTGCGCGGGTCCTCGGCCTCCACCAGGCGCCGGATCATGTCCTGGATGGCCACGCTGGAGGCCTCGCCGCCGCCTCCGGTGTCGATGCCCGAGGCGAAGAAGGCGCGCAGCGGGATGGTGCCGCGGGGGGTGTGCACGTATTTGCGCGCGACCGCGCGCGACACCGTGGACTCGTGCATGCCGATCTGCGCCGCGACCTCGCGCAGCGTCAGGGGGCGCAGCGCCTGGGCTCCGAACTCCAGGAAGCCGGACTGCTCCCGCACCAGGCAGCGGACCACCTTGAGCAGGGTCTCGCCGCGGGCCTCCAGGTTCTTCAGCAGCCAGCGCGCCTCCTGCAGGCGCCCGCGCAGGTAGCCCGCATCGGCGCCGGCGCCCTGCTGCAGCATCTGTTCGTAGCCGCGGTGGATGGTGAGCCGGGAATGGCGGCCGCCCGCCAGCGACACCCGCCAGATGCCCTTCTGGCGGCTGATCGTGCAGTCCGGGACGACATAGGTGTCCTGCGGCATCCCACCGATGCGCGCGCCGGGGCGCGGGTCGAGGCTGCGTATCAGCTGGAGCGCCGTGGCGGCCCCGGAGGCGTCGCAGCCCAGGGCCTCGGCGACGCCCTCGGCGCCCAGGCGGGCCAGGCGCTCGATCAGCTCCGAGACGGCCCGCCGCGCGAGGTCGCGCCCCGCGGTGTCCTCCGACAGCGCGTCGAGCTGCAGCAGCAGGCATTCGCCCAGGTCGCGCGCGCCCACGCCGGTGGGGTCGAGGCGCTGCACCGTGCGCAGCACCGCCGCGACTTCCTCCTCGTCGCAGACCAGCTCCGGCGCCAGCCCGGCCGCGATCGCGGCCAGCGGCTCGCGAAGGTAGCCATCGTCGTCGATCGCGTCGACGATGGCCTCGCCGATCGCGACCTCGCGCGGAGCGAGGTGGCTGAGGTGGAGCTGCCAGGCGAGGTGGTCGCGCAGGGTCTCGTCCTGGGCGACGCGCTCGGAGGCGTCGCTGTCCGGGTCGCCGCCCCCGCCGCCGCCCTCGGCCCAGGCAACGTCGCGGGCGTCGTCCCAGTCGTCGTAGGCCGGTTCGTCGGCGCGCTCGGCGGGCCCCGCGTCGTCGCCCGTGGCCGCGGCGTCCTCGCCGGGCGCCGCGAGCGGGGCGCTTTCGTCCCATTCGAGCAGCGGGTTGGTCTCGACCGCCTCGTTGATCTCCGCTTCCAGTTCGGGGGCCGACAGCTGCAGGAGGTGCAGGGCCTGGCGCAGCTGCGGCGTCAGTACCAGTTGCTGTCCCAGCGATGTCTGGAGGCGAGGCTTCACGGCGTTCCCGGTCAGGCGGGGACGCGCCCGCTCAAAGGCGGAAGGAATCCCCGAGGTACACCCGGCGCACGTCCGGGTTGGCCAGCAGCGCGTCCGGAGCCCCCTGCGCGAGCACGCTGCCGTCACTGAGGATATACGCGCGGTCGCAAATGCCCAAGGTCTCGCGGACGTTGTGGTCGGTGATGAGGACCCCGATGCCCCGGTTCTTCAGGTGCCGGACGATGCGCTGGATCTCGCCGACGGAGATCGGGTCGACGCCCGCGAACGGTTCGTCGAGCAGGATCAGGCGGGGGCGCGCCGCCAGCGCCCGCGCGATCTCGACCCGGCGCCGTTCGCCGCCGGAGAGGCTGGCGCCGGACTGGCCGGCGACGTGCCCGACCTGGAGTTCGTCCATCAGCGACTCGAGCTCGGCCTCGCGGCCGCGGCGGTCGAGGTCTTCGCGAAGCTCCAGCACCAGCATGATGTTGTCGGCGACCGACAGCTTGCGGAACACCGAAGGTTCCTGCGGCAGGTAGCCGACGCCGAGGCGGGCGCGGCGGTACATCGGCTCGCCGGTGATGTCACGGCCGTCCAGCACGATGCGGCCGGCGTCGGCCGGGATCAGCCCGACGATCATGTAGAAGCAGGTGGTCTTGCCGGCGCCGTTGGGGCCGAGCAGGCCCACGACCTCGCCGGCGTCGAGCGTGAGCCCGAACTCGCGGACCACTTCGCGCTGTCGATAGGTCTTGCGCAGGCCCTCGGCGACCAGCATCAGTTGCCGTCCTGGCCGGTCCTGGCGTTCCTGGGCAGGATCCGCGTCCTCACCTGGCCGCCTTCCGCGCCGCCGCCCTGGACCCGTCCCGTCTGCATGTTGTAGACGATGCGGCCGCCGCCGATGGTGCCTCGGCCGGGCTGTGTGATCTCGACGTTGCCGGTGACCACGACGGTCTCGGTCTGCAGGTCGTAGTCGACGCTGCTGGCGGTGGCGTCGATCGAGCCGCCGCCGTCGAGGTCCTGCTTCAGCCGCACCGGCGACCCGGTGAGCAGCACGCGGCGGATGTCGCCACCACCCCGGCGCACGTCCGCCCTGGCGGCCCGCACGTCGAGGCTGCCCTGCACGATGCGGACG
>JAAZHF010000408.1 GCA_012510865.1 Gammaproteobacteria bacterium | reverse complement strand
GTGAAGCGGCGGGCGTCTTCCAGCTGCAGGCGCTCGGCGATCTCGCTCCGGGTGGGCGGGTCGGCGGTGGCGGTGAGCGCGATGCGCGGGACATGCGGCCAGCGCTCGTGCAGCACGGTCAGCTCGCGGTATTCCCGGCGGAAATCGTGGCCCCACTGCGAGACGCAGTGCGCCTCGTCGATCGCGAACAGGGCGATGCGGCTGGCGTCGAGGAGCGACATGAAGCGCGGCGTCAGCAGGCGCTCCGGGGCGACGTAGAGCAGGTCGAGGCCGCCCTCGCGCAGCTCCCGTTCGATGGCCGCGGCCTCCGCGCCCTCCAGGGTGGAGTTGAGGAAGGCCGCGCGCACCCCGAGCTGGCGCAGGGCCTCGACCTGGTCCTGCATCAGCGCGATCAGCGGCGAGACCACGACCGCGGTGCCCTCGCGCAGCAGCGCCGGCACCTGGTAGCACAGCGACTTGCCGCCGCCGGTGGGCATCAGCACCAGGGCGTCGCCGCCGGCGGCCACGTGCTCGATGATCGCGGCCTGTTCGCCGCGGAATGCCTCGTGGCCGAAAACGTCCTGCAGGATGCGGTGTGCGGCGTCGCTCATGCGCCAAGGATACCGGGCCGGCGTCTCACGGCCGGGAACGCGAACGCCCGACGCGGGGTCGGGCGTTGCGACGGGGAGTCCCGGGAAAACCCCGGCCGGGCGACCTACTGGAGCAGCGAGCGCAGCATCCAGGCGTTCTTCTCGTGCACCTGCAGGCGCTGGGTCAGAAGGTCGACGGTCGGGTCGTCGCCGGCATCGTCGGCGTGCTTGAGCGCCCGGCGCGCGGTGCGGCACACGGCCTCGTTGCCCTCCACCAGCTGGCGGACCATCTCGCGCCAGTCGGGGGCCTCGGTCAGGCCGGGCTCCTCGGCGATGGTCGAGAGCCTGATGAACTCGGCGTAGGAGCCCGGCGCGTTGTAGCCCAGGGCGCGGATGCGCTCGGCGGTCTCGTCCAGCGCGTTCCACTGCTCGGTGTACTGGTCCATGAACATCGCGTGCAGCGAGTTGAACATGGGGCCGGTCACGTTCCAGTGGAAGTTGTGGGTCTTCAGGTACAGGGTGAAGCTGTCGGACAGGAACTGCGCCAGGTCCTGCGAGATCGTCTTG
Source organism: Gammaproteobacteria bacterium (assembly GCA_012510865.1). Taxonomy (GTDB): domain Bacteria; phylum Pseudomonadota; class Gammaproteobacteria; order Xanthomonadales; family Xanthomonadaceae; genus Luteimonas. The sequence goes on along the minus strand of JAAZHF010000408.1, from coordinate 1,519 downwards.
CGATCCTGGTCATCGATCCCGATATCGACACCAGGCGCCACCGAACCCGGGGCGGGCGATGCCGCCGGGGTGGCCTTGCGCGACCCGTCGCGCTTGGCGGTCGCGGTCTTGCCGGTCTTAGCCTTGGTCTTTGCCATCACTGTGTCCTTTCTGGTCAGCGTGCATGAATGAAATGGAGTCTAGTCCCCGCGATGCAAGCCCTGCGTCAAGGCGTCCGGGCCGCGAGGACGTGGACGGCGCGCTGAGCCGGGACCGCGGCCGGCTGCTCGGCCTGCTGCGCCGCTGGGAGCAGGCGCCGGGCGACGATGCCCGGCGCCGCGCCTTCGAGCAGGCGCTGGCGCGATCGGTCGCCGGACGCGAGGCCCGGGCCGCGGCCCTGCCAAGGGCGGAGGTCGATCCCTCGCTGCCGATCGCCGCGACGGCGGGGCGCATCGTCGGACTCCTGCGCGGCCACCAGGTGGTGGTGGTCGCGGGCGAGACCGGGTCGGGCAAGACCACCCAGCTTCCCAAGCTGTGCCTGGCCGCGGGCCGCGGCGCCGCCGGCATGATCGGCTGCACCCAGCCGCGCCGGATCGCCGCGCGCGCGGTGGCGCGCCGGGTCGCCGAGGAGCTGCAGGTGCCGCTCGGCGGCGCGGTGGGCTACCAGGTGCGCTTCACCGAGAACGTCGGTCCGCAGACCGCGGTCAAGTTCATGACCGACGGCATCCTGCTGGCCGAGATCCAGTCCGACCGCTGGCTGTCGCGCTACGACACCCTGATCATCGACGAGGCCCACGAGCGCAGCCTCAATATCGACTTCCTGCTGGGTTACCTGAAGCAGCTGCTTGCGCGCAGGCCCGACCTGAAGCTGGTGGTCACCTCGGCCACCATCGACACCGCGCGCTTCGCCGCCCACTTCGGCGACGCGCCGGTGGTCGAGGTCGAGGGCCGCGGCCATCCGGTGGAGGTCCGCCATCGACCCCTGGACGGCACGGCCGCGGGCGGCGGAGACGCCGACGGCGACGCCGGCGGCATGTCGGTGACCGACGGCATCGTGGCCGCCTGCGACGAGATCCTCCGCGGTGGCGGTGGGGGTGGTGGCGGGAGCGGCGACGTCCTGGTGTTCCTGCCGGGCGAGCGCGAGATCCGCGACGCCCATCGCGCGCTCGAGGGCCGCAAGTACCGCCATACCGAGGTGCTGCCGCTGTACGCGCGGCTGTCGGCGCGGGACCAGGACCGGGTGTTCAACCCGGGCCCGCAGCGGCGCATCGTGCTCGCCACCAACGTCGCCGAGACCTCGCTCACGGTCCCCCGCATCCACTACGTGGTCGATCCCGGCCTGGCGCGGGTCAAGCGCTACAGCCCGCGGCAGAAGCTCGACCGCCTGCACGTCGAGCCGATCAGCCAGGCCAGCGCCAACCAGCGCGCCGGACGCTGCGGACGCATCGCACCGGGCACCTGCTACCGGCTCTACGACGAAGCCGATTTCGCCGCGCGCCCGGAGTTCACCGATCCCGAGATCCGCCGCGCCGCGCTGGCC
>JAAZHF010000407.1 GCA_012510865.1 Gammaproteobacteria bacterium | reverse complement strand
GCGCTTGATCGCGTAGATCACGCCGTGCGGGTCGCGGTTGTACTCGAAGTGGGGGCCGCGGCTCACGTCCTGCGAGAAGTACACGTAGCGGCCGTCGGGCGACACGCTCGGTTCGCCCAGGTCCTGCTGCTCGTTCGGCTTCTCGACCAGCTGGATGCCCCCGGTGGTGCCGGCGGCGTGGTACATCCACAGCTCGCCCGCGCCCAGCGAGCGCGTCGACGTGAAGTGCTTGCGGGCGACGATGTACTGCCCGTCCGGCGTCCACGCCGGGTTGTTGAGCAGGCGGAAGTCCTCGTCGGTCACCTGGCGCGGGTCGCTGCCGTCGGCGGCGACGGTCCAGATGTTGTTGCCGCCGCCGCGGTCGGAGGTGAAGGCGATGCGGCGGCCGTCGGGCGACCAGCGCGGCTGCACGTCCCAGGCGCGGCCGGTGGTGATGCGCGTGGCCGCGCCGCCGGCGATCGGCATCCGGTACAGGTCGCCCAGCAGCGAGAACACCAGCTCGCGGCCGTCGGGCGAGACGTCCACGTCCATCCAGGTGCCTTCGCTGGTCTCGAAGCGCACCGTCTTCGCCTGGCCCTGGGTGGCCTCGACGTTCCACTTCGCGTCCGTGCCGTCGCCGTTCGGGTCCTGGCGCACGCCGCGGGCGCTGTCCAGCGGTGCCTCCGCCGGGTCGCTGCCGGCGCGGTCCAGCGCTTCCTGCTCGAGCTCGACGTTGTCCCCGCGATCGTCGTCGCGCTGCTCCTGTGGATCGACCGGCGGCGGCGGGTCCTGGGCCGGGGCCGGGGGCGCGGCGAGCGCGCAGGCAAGGGCGAGGGCGAGCGACAGGGAGGTTCGGGTCATGGGCGGCGGTTCCGTGCGGAAAACCCGCCCAAGGTAGCCGGCGGCGCGCGCCGGCGCCCAGGGCGAAAGTCCCGGCCCCCGGTTGAAATCCCCGGCGGCGCGCGCATATCCGACCGCAGTCTCTGGCTTTCGCAGGTATCCCGCCCATGACCACCGCCGCCCCCGAAACCCGCCGCTTCGAAGCCGAGGTCGCCCAGGTCCTGCACCTGGTGACGCACTCGCTGTACTCGCACAAGGAGATCTTCCTGCGCGAGCTGGTGTCCAACGCCTCCGACGCCTGCGACAAGCTGCGCTTCGAGTCGATCGCCGACCCCGCGCTCCTGGACGGCCAGCCGGACCTGCACATCGACCTGGACTGGGATCGCGATGCGCGCACGATCACGATCCGCGACACCGGCATCGGCATGTCGCGCGACGAGGTGGTGGCCAACATCGGCAGCATCGCCAGCTCCGGCACGCGCCGCTTCCTGGAGGCCATGGCCGCGGAGCAGAAGGCCGACGCCCGCCTGATCGGCCAGTTCGGCGTGGGCTTCTACTCCGCCTTCGTGGTCGCCGACCGCGTGACCGTGCTTACCCGCCGCGCCGGCGCGGCGCCCGCCGAGGGCGTGAAGTGGGAGAGCGACGGCCGCGGCGAGTACACGCTGGAGGCCGTGGAGCTGCCGGAGCGCGGCACCACCGTGGTGCTGCACCTGAAGCCCGACGAGGACGATTTCCTCGACGGCTGGCGCCTGCGCTCCCTGGTCCGCAAGTACTCCGACCACGTCGCCTTCCCGATCCGCATGGCCAGGGACGCGTCGGCGGCGGCTGGCGACGAGGACGGGGAGGACGCCGGGAAGGCCGGTGCAGCTCCGGAACGGGAGACCGTCAACGACGCGTCGGCGCTGTGGAGCCGGCCCAAGGCCGACATCGGCAACGAGGAGTACCAGGGCTTCTACAAGTCGCTGGGCCACGACTTCAACGACGCCGCGGCCTGGACCCACAACCGCGTCGAGGGCAGCCAGAGCTTCACCACTCTGCTCTACATCCCCTCGCAGCCGCCCTTCGACCTGATGCTGGGCGGCCGCGACGAGCGCAAGGGGCTGAAGCTGTACATCAAGCGCGTCTTCATCATGGACGCCGCCGAGGAGCTGCTGCCCAACTACCTGCGCTTCGTGCGCGGCGTGGTCGATGCCGACGACCTCCCGCTCAACGTCAGCCGCGAGATCCTGCAGCAGAACCGCCAGCTCGAGCGCATCAGGGGCGCCTGCGTGAAGCGCGTGCTCGACCTCGTGGAGAAGCTTTCGCGCGACGAACCCGAGAAGTTCGCGGCCTTCCTCAAGGCCTTCGGCAACACGCTGAAGGAGGGCATCGTGGAAGACCCCGGCAACCGCGAACGCATCGCGAAGCTGCTGCGCTTCGCCTCCACGACGAGCGAAGGCGAAGCCCGCAGCGTCTCGCTCGACGACTACATCGGCCGGATGCAGGACGGCCAGGAAGCGATCTGGTACATCACCGCCGACGGCCACCGCGCCGCCGCCGGCAGCCCGCAGCTGGAGGCCTTCCGCGCCCGCGGCATCGAAGTGCTGCTGATGTCCGACCGCATCGACGAGTGGATGCTCGGCCACCTGCGCGAGTACGCCGGCAAGCCGCTCAAGCACGTCGCCAAGGGCGAGCTGCCGCTGGACGAGGCGGAAAAGAAGAAGCTCGAGGACGCCGCCGGCGCCGACGCCCCGCTGCTGGAGCGGATCAAGCGCCTGCTCGGCGAGCGGGTGGACGAGGTGAAGGTATCCGCGCGCCTGACCGACTCGCCCTCCTGCCTGGCGCTCTCGGAATGGGAGATGGCGCCGCACCTGGCGCATCTGCTGCGCGAGGCGGGCCAGGACGTGCCGGCACGCAAGCCCACGCTCGAGGTCAATCCGCAGCACGCGCTGCTGCGCCGGCTGCAGGGCGAAGCCGACGAGGCCCGCGCCGCCGACCTCGCGCACCTGCTGCTGGAGCAGGCGGAGCTTGCCGCCGGCGCGCCGCTGCCCGATCCGGCCGCGTTCGTGCAGCGCATGAACCGCATGCTGGCGTCCTGAGGCCAGCCGGCGCAGCGCACGCTCCGGCCGGCCCCGCGCCGGCCGGAGCCGTTTTCAGGCCTCGTCCACGCGCGCGGCGTAGTCGTCGCGCACGTGCTGGTTGATGTAGGTGTTGAGGCCTTCCCCCGCCTCGGCCAGGCGCAGCATCTCGAGCACGTGCAGTGCGCCGGGGTGCCGGTCGTCGTAGCGGTAGGTGCCGCCGCGGTGGAAGCGCACCACGATCCAGCCCCGGCCGCAGGCGTACGCGGCCACGCCCGAGCCGTCGCCGCCGCGGTAGCGCTTCACCGCATGTGCCCTGCACGTCGTGCCCGCAGCCAGGCCAGCGCGCCGGGCGCCATGCCCTTGAACTTCGGGTCGTCCGCCAGCGGCGCCACCAGCAGCCGGCGCGGCTGCAGGCGCCACTTGATGGCGTGGTAGACCTGCGAGCGCGACTGCGTGGACTCGGTGAGATACAGGCCCGGCGCCAGCGCGACGAGGTCCGGCGAAGGTTCGGCATGGCCGGCCACGTCGACGTCCAGATACACCAGGTAGAGCGTGGGCAGCGCACCGTCCATGCGCGCAAGGCTGGCAGCGCGCCGCGCACGCACGCGTGAACCCGCCCGCCGCGAACCGCGCTGCTACACGCTGGTTTCATGGCACGGGCGCGAAAGTGCCCGGCACGTTTCCACTTCCCCCGAAGGAGATTGCCATGACCGGAACCCAGAAGATCGAGCACACCCTCAACGACCTGATCGAGATCGCCCGCGACGGCGCGGAGTTCTATGCCGAAGCCGCCGGCAAGGTGGAGAGCGCCGAGCTCGCCACGCTGTTCCGCCGCATGGGCGAGCACAAGCACGAGATCGTGTCGGGCCTGAGCGCCGAAGTCGCGGCCATCGGCGGCGACCCCGCCGACCACGGCACCATGGTCGGCTCGATGCGGCAGGTCTATGCCAAGGCCCGCGCCGCGTTCGGCGACACCACCTACGCCTACGTGGCCGAACTCGAAGAGCTGGAAGACCGCCTGCTCGACGCGTTCAAGGACACCCTCCAGGACGAGGACACCCTCGCCGCGGCCGGCGCCGCCGCGCAGCGCTTCCTGCCGCGCGTGATCGAATGCCACGACATCATGCGCAACCGCAAGCTGGCGATGAAAAACGCCGGCTGACACGGCCGGCGCGTTCCGGCGTGCCGGGACCACCGGGCGCGGTGGGTCCCGGCGCTTCATGGAATTTTCCGGCTCAGGGGGCAGAATCGGTCTCCCGTCCGTCCAGGAGCGACCCATGGGCCTGTTCTCGAAGATCACCGACCGCATATTCGGCCGCAAGGCCACCCCCGCCGCGAGCCCCGCGCCGTCCGCCCCCGCGAAGCCCGCGCCGATCATCTTCGACGGCAGCGAGCACCAGCCGCAGGTGTCGCCGCCACCGCTCAACCCCGCCCCCGCTGCGGCGCCCGAACCGGTGGACGTCGAAGCCGTGCTCACCGCGATGGCCGCGGAGAAGGGCGGCAGGAGCGACTGGCGCAATTCCATCGTCGACCTGCTGAAGTTGCTCGACCTCGACTCGAGCCTCGACGCACGCAAGGAGCTGGCCGCGGAACTCGAGGTCAACGCCGGCGCCCACGGCAGCGCCGAGCAGAACATCGCCCTGCACAGGGCGGTGATGCGCAAGCTGGCCGAGAACGGCGGCAAGGTGCCCGACGACCTGAAGGACTGATCCGCGCCACGGCGTCACCGTGGTGGCTGCCGTCACACCCCGCTCCACCCGGCACCCCGGCATCCCGCCGG
>JAAZHF010000406.1 GCA_012510865.1 Gammaproteobacteria bacterium | reverse complement strand
GATGCGGTCGACAACACGGCCCATGCCAGAACTCCCCCTGTGCAGTCCTCGATGCCTACAGGCTAGCCACCCGTGCGTGACGCCGATGCTCACGCAGGGCCGGGAAAAGAAAAAGCCCCGGACGTTGCCGTCCGGGGCCCGTGTACAGCGGCGAAGCCGGCCTTAGATGGCCTGGACTTCGTCGGCCTGCAGGCCCTTCTGGCCCTGCACGACCTTGAACGAAACCTTCTGGCCTTCCTGCAGCGACTTGAAGCCGGTGCCCTGGATGGAACGGAAGTGCACGAACAGGTCCTGGCCGCTCTCGGGCGTGATGAAGCCGAAGCCCTTGGCGTCGTTGAACCACTTGACGGTGCCGGTCTGACGATCGGACATGGTGTTACTCCTTGGAACAGTTTTTGGATTGGCACGGTCCGCCTGGCGGATCCGAGACTGCAGAGCAAGGGGTAACACAGGAACGATGGAGCGGATCGTCAGGACCCGGCCGTGACCGGCCTTGAAACCTTGGATCTACCGCACCGGAGCCACGATGTACCGTGATCCCGCTTTGAACAGTGGGCGCACCATACCGCACTTTCGACCGCAAGTGTGAACGGCGCCCGCCGCCCGTCGGTGGCCTGCGACCGCCCGGGGGGCGCAGCGCGCGGTCCCGCGCCTCAGGCCACCAGGTCCGAGTACTCCGGATGGCGGCCCACCCAGGCCGCCGCGTATTCGCACAGCGGCCGGACCTTCCAGCCCTCGGCGCGCGCATGGTGGAACGCGGCCTCGACCAGCTTGCCGGCGATGCCGCGGCCGCCGATGGCCTCCGGCACGCGGGTGTGGGTGATATGCATGACCCCGTCAGCCAGCTCGTAGTCGAGGTTGGCCGTGTGGCCATCGACCGCGACCACGAAGCGGCCCGGGATCCCGTGGTGGATGATGTCGATCGCGTCCATGGCCCCTCGCTCCTCTCAGTCCTCGTCGCCCCGGTGGTCGCGCTGGCCCTGCTTGCGGCGGTCGCGCCTGGCCATGCTGCCATGGATCGACGCCATCCGTGACTCCGCCGCGTGCAGGTCCTGGGCCTTCGCGGCCGCATCCGGTGACTGGTAGCCCGCCTGCGGGACGTGGGGCGCGGCCGGGTCCAGCGACTGCCAGGCCTGCGGCGTGCGGTCGCGCTCCTGCTTGGCGGCGAGCAGCTCCCGGGTGTTCTGCAAGGCCTGCGTCGGGGACACGCGGCGCGGCCGGGTGGCCCCTTCGGGCAGGCGGACCGATGCCGTGGCGACGCGCGCGCCGCCCGCCTTCCTCGCGGCGGTCGACTTCCTGGCGGTCGCCTTCTTGGCGGTCGCCTTCTTCGCGGTCGCCTTCTTCGTCGTCGCCTTCTTGGCGGTCGCCTTCTTCGCGGTGGCCTTCGCCGGGGCCTTCTTCGCCGGGGCGACGGCGGCCGCCTTCTTCACCCGGGACGCGCTTCCGGCCGCCTTCCGGGCCTTCGTGAAGCGGTCCAGGATGTCGGCAAGGAGCGCCTCCTTGCGCCCGGTGCGCGCGGCGATGCCCTGATCCCTGCCTTCGCCGCGCTTGCGGGCCGCCAGGCGCTGGCGCTTCAACAGGTCGCGTGCACGGTCGCGGGCCGCGCGGCTGCGCTCGATCCGCGTGGCCAGCGCGCCGGCGTCCAGGCCCCGGAGGGCATTGGCGCGGCTCTCGTCGTACAGCCGCATCTCGGCCTTGTTCAGAAGCGAGGTGGCCTGGGCGCGGGTGAATGCCATGGCGTGGGCTCCTTGTGGGGGATGGGCCCATGGGTAGCACGGCCGGGATTCACGCGCGGTGATCGGCCGGACCGCGTCAGGGCCGGCCGGGCGGGGCCCGGGACTGACCCTCCGCGTCACCCCGCGTACGGCCTGCGGGGCCGGGCCGGCGATTGGCACGCTTGATGCATGAACAGGGGCAGGCATCCCACCCACCGGAGAACCGACATGGCCGCAACCGCCGACCACCGCGCCGCACAGGAAGCCGTCACCCGCCTCTACGACCTGGTCCGCTCCGGCGAGGTCGACAACGTCGAGTTCAACCAGCTGGACTCGCTGGTGTACTCCCGCCTGCTCCAGACCTACGACTGCGACCGCGACGGACTGGGCTGCGGCGGCGAGTCCATCTCCTGACTCAGGCCATCGGCGACAGCAGCCGCGCGACGAAGGCCTGGACCACGCGCGGCTCCATCATCACCGTGAACAGCACGCCATAGCCCGCGCCCCACAGGTGGGCGCTGTGGTTGACGTTGTCGCCGCCCCTCCAGTCCATCCAGATCGAATAGCCGACGTAGAACACGGCGTAGACGATCGCCGGGACCGGGATGAAGAACACGAAGATCAGCGCCCAGGGCTGCACCAGGATGAAGGCGAACAGCACCGCGGACACCGCGCCCGAGGCTCCCAGGCTGCGATAGGACGGATCGTGGCGGTGGCGCAGCCAGGTGGGCAGGATCGCGACCACGATCGCGGACAGGTAGAACAGCGCGAAGCCCAGCGGGCCGATGTACGGCGCGAACATGCGCTCGACGTGGCGCCCGAAGAAGTACAGCGTGACCATGTTGAACAGCAGGTGCTGCCAATCGGCGTGCACGAAGCCATGCGTGACCAGGCGGTCATACTGGCGCTGGCGGTCGATCGCGGGCGGCCACAGCAGCAGCCGTTCGATCAGGCGCCGGTTGCCGAAGGCCTGCCAGGACACCAGCACGGTGACCGCGAGGATCACCAGGGTGACGGGGCCGCCGTTCATGCCCCTGCCCCGCTCGCGGCGCGGTAGTTGTCCTGCATCGGGTAGCGGCGCGCATAGGCCGCGAACGCCGCCGCCGCGACGAAGGCGAAGGCCGCGAAGAAGAACATCAGGAATGCGTTCTCGCTCAGTCCGCTGCTGGCGATGGCCGCGGTGACCGCGTCGTTGCGCACGCCGGCGTTGGTCAGCAGCACCCAGAGGCTGCCGAAGGTGCTGGTGAGGTACCAGAAGGCCATGATCACGCCCTTCATCGCGTGCGGCGCCTGGCTGTAGGCGAACTCCAGCGCGGTGGCCGAGACCAGCACCTCGCCGAAGGTCAGCAGCAGGTAGGGCAGGCCCTGCCAGGCCAGCGAGACCTCGCTGCCGCCGTCGATCCACAGCTGCAGCACGCCGGCCGCGATCCAGGCCACGCCCGAGAACGCGATGCCCCAGCCCATGCGCCGCAGGGCGGTGACCTGGAAGCCCATGCGCCGCAGCGCCGGATAGAGCACCAGGTTGTTGAACGGGATCAGCAGCATCACCAGGAGCGGGTTCAGCGCCTGCATCTGCGCCGGCTCCTTGACCAGCCAGCTCGGCCACCACCACTGGTCGTGCGGGATCAGCATGGCGTTGCCCTGGATGATCCAGGTCGACGCCTTCTGGTCGAACAGCGACCAGAACGGCGTCACCAGCGCGAACACGATCAGGATCCGCAGCACTGCGCGCACCCCGTCCACGGCGGCATCGGGGTGGCGCCCGCGGGCGCGTTCGAGCTGCAGCGAGGCGCCCCAGCCGCCCGCCGCGATCAGCACCCCCAGCGCCAGGCAGGCCGTGATCACGAAGCCGAAGGCGTCCGGCCAGGGCAGCGGCACGCCGACGGCGGCCAGCGCCCACGAAGCAAGCATCAGCACCGCCAGCGCGATCCCGGCGTTGGCCACCAGGCTGCCGAGGTTGCCCTGCCCCTCGCGGCGCTCGCGCAGCGCGGTGCGCACCACGCTGAGGAAGGAGTCCGGGTCCGCCCCCGAGGGCGGCACGTTGACGTACTTCCTGCGCCCGAGCCAGAACACGAAGGTGGCGATGAACATCAGCACGCCCGGCACGCCGAAGGCCACGGACGGACCGTAGTTGCGCAGCAGCAGCGGCGCCAGCAGCGACGCGAAGAACGAGCCGAAGTTGATGATCCAGTAGAAGGCGTCGAAGACGAGCTTCGCCTTGTCCTTGTTGCTCTGGTCGAACTGGTCGCCGCAGAAGCTCACCACCAGCGGCTTGATGCCTCCCGAACCCAGCGCGATCAGGAACAGGCCGGTGTAGAAGCCGGTCCGGCTGTCCTCGAACATGGCCAGGCAGGCGTGGCCGGCGCAGTAGACGAGCGAGAACCAGAGGACGGTGTTGTACTTGCCGAAGAACCGGTCCGACAGCCAGCCGCCGAGCAGCGGGAAGAAGTACACGCCGATGACGAAGGTGTGGAAGATGTCCTTCGCCGCGCCCTCGCGCTCAGGGCCGTCGGGAAGGTAGGCCAGCAGCACCGAGCTGATCAGGAACGGGATGAGGATGTTCCTCATGCCGTAGAAACTGAAGCGCTCGCAGGCCTCGTTGCCGATGATGTAGGGGATCTGGCGCGGCATGCGGCCGGCGCCCTGGGCAACGTTGGCTGTGCTCATCCGGAGTGCGTCTGGCGGTCGAAGCGGTGAAGGCTAGCGCATCCCCGGCCGCCGCGCTTTGGCGCGGGGCCCGCGTGCGGGCATGATGGCGGCCCGTCGCCCGCCCGCGCCACCGCCCATGCCCCGGATCCGCCCTGCCCTCCTGCTGCTCGCCTGCTTGCCCCTCCTCCCCGCGGCCGCCGGCGCCGCCGGCGCCACCCCCGCCGCCGGCCCGCCGGACGGGAGTCCGCTGGTGACGATCGCCGAACGCTCGGGCTTCGTGCGCACCGGCCGCTACGACGAGGTCGTTTCCCTGTGCGCCGGGTTCGCGGACCGGCATCCGGACGCGGTCCGCTGCATCGACTTCGGGACCACGCCCGAGGGCCGGCCGATGAAGGCGCTGGTGGCGAGCCTCAGCGGCGCGCTCACCCCGGAAGCCGCGCGCGCCGCGGGCATCCCGGTGCTCCTGGTCCAGGGCGGCATCCATGCCGGCGAGGTCGACGGCAAGGACGCCGGCTTCCTCGCGCTGCGCCAGGCGCTCGCGGGCGAAGCGGCGGGCGGCGCGCTCGAGCGGCTGGTGCTGGTCTTCGTCCCGGTGTTCAACGTCGACGGCCACGAGCGCTTCGGGCCATGGAACCGGCCCAACCAGCGCGGGCCCGAGGAAATGGGCTGGCGCACCACGGCGCAGAACTACACCCTCAACCGCGACTACCTGAAGGCCGACGCGCCGGAGATGCGCGCGCTGCTGGCCCTGGTCGATGCCTGGGACCCGATCGCCTACGTCGACCTGCACGCCACCAACGGAGCCAGGTTCGAGCACGACATCTCGGTGCAGGTCGAGCCGCTGCATTCGGGCGATCCGGCGCTGCGCACGGCCGGGGCGGCGCTGCGGGACGCGCTGCTCGCCGGCCTGGCCGCGCAGGGTTCGCTGCCGCTGCCCTTCTATCCCTCCTTCGAGAGCCACGACGATCCCTCGTCGGGCATCGTCGACGGCGCCGCGCCGCCGCGCTTCTCGCACGGCTACTTCACCCTGCGCAACCGCTTCGGCCTGCTGGTCGAGACGCACTCCTGGAAGGAGTACCCGGTGCGCGTCCGCATCACCCGCAACCTGGTGGTGGGGATGCTGGAGCAGGTGGCCACGCACGGCCGCGACTGGCTGCGACTGGCCGCGGACGCGGACGCGCGCTCGGCCGCCCTGGCGGGATCCACGGTCGCGCTCGACTACATGGCGACCGACCGCGTTCGCGACGTCGACTTCCGCGGCTACGCCTGGACCCGGACCCCGTCGCCGGTGTCCGGCGACCTGGCCACCCGCTATGACGAGACCACCCCGCAGCTGTGGAAGATGCCGCTGCGCGACGAGATCGTGCCCCGGCGTTCCGCCACCGCGCCGGGCGCGGGCTACCTCGTCCCCGCGAGCCACGCGGACCAGGTCGCGCGCTGGCTCGACGTCCACGGCGTGCGCTACCGGCGCGTCGGCGCAGCGATGGACGATGCGGCGCTTGAGGTCTTCCGCGCCGAGGCGACGCGCTTCGCGGCGGCCCCGTCGGAAGGCCGCCAGCGCGTCGAACTCGACGGCGAGTGGCGTCCCGAACGCCGCGACCTGGTCCCCGGCGCGCTGTTCGTCCCGATCGCCCAGCCGCGGGCGCGCCTGGCCATGGCCATCCTCGAGCCGCAGGCCCCGGACTCGATGGCCGCCTGGGGCGAGTTCAACAACGCCTTCGAACGCAAGGAATACATGGAGGCCTACGTCGCCGAGGAGGTCGCCCGCGACATGCTGCGCGACGCCGGCGTGCGCCGGGAGTTCGAGGCGCGCCTCGCGCAGGACCCGGAGTTCGCGGCCAGCCCGCGGGCGCGCCTGGACTGGTTCTACCGCCGCCACTCGAGCTGGGATGAACGCTTCGGCCTCTACCCGGTGTTCCGCACGGCCGCGACGCCGCCCTGAGCGACCGGATCAGCCCGCCGCGTCGGCCTCGATCTCGACCCTGTTGCGGCCGCCCGCCTTGGCCCGGTACATCGCGGCGTCGGCGCGCTGCAGCCACTCGTCCGACGTGACCACCGACAGGTCGACCTCGGCCAGGCCGATGCTCAGCGTGCAGTCCTCGGCGACCGCCTCGGGCGGGCGGGCGTCGAGGAACGCGGTCCGGATCCGCTCGGCCACCCTCGAGGCGCCGCGCAGGCTGGTCTCGACCAGCAGCACGCCGAACTCGTCGCCGCCGTAGCGCGCGGGCGTGTCGATGTCGCGGGTGCACGACGCGAGCACGTCGGCGACGCAACGCAGGACGCGGTCGCCGGCGACGTGGCCGTGGCTGTCGTTGACCGACTTGAAGTTGTCCACGTCCACGAGCATCAGCACCGACGGCCGGCGCGTGCGCGCATGGCGCGCGAGCTCGGCGGTCATGGCCTCGTTCCAGCCGCGGCGGTTGCGCAGCCCGGTCAGGACGTCGACCCGGTTCATGCGCTCGAGCTGGCGGTTCCTCGCCGCGTAGCGGCGGCCCAGCGTGTAGGTGATCGACGCCAGGGCCAGCGGATAGCCGAACAGGAAGGGCAGCGTCGCCAGGACCACCGTCATGCTGCTCTCGGGCCGCACCGGGAAGCCGAGGATCGCGGACACGGCGGCACAGGCCGCCAGCAGCGCCGGCGTCGTCCGCCCGGCGAAGCGCCAGCCGCCGACCGCGATCTTGTCGGTGGTGGCCATCGCCAGCAGCACCGCGCTGGGGACCAGGTCGCGGCGTTCGGGACGCCACTCGCCGTCGAGTTCGACGCGCTGGCG
>JAAZHF010000405.1 GCA_012510865.1 Gammaproteobacteria bacterium | reverse complement strand
TCCCTGGGCCCTGGCCTTCCTCCCGGATGGCGACCTGCTGGTGACGGAACGCCCCGGGCGCCTTCGCCGCATCCACCGCGACGGGCGCGTGTCCCCACCGCTCGGAGGACTTCCCCGGATCTTCGTCAGCGGCCAGGCCGGCCTGATGGACGTCGCACTGTCGCCCCGCTTCGCGGAGGACGGCTACGTCTACCTGTCCTTCGCCGAGCCGAACCTGCGCGGCAACGTAGCCGGCACCGCGGTGCTGCGGGGCCGCCTGGGCGACGGGGCGCTCACCGACGTCGACGTCGTCTACCGCCAGGAGCCGAAGCGTTCGGCGGGCACGCACGTCGGATCGCGGCTCGTGTTCGCCGCCGACGGCACGCTGTTCGTGACCCAGGGCGACAACCGCGTCGCGGCCGGGCTGGCGCAGGAGCTCGACGCGCTGCCCGGGAAGATCGTGCGCATCGGCGCCGACGGCTCGGTTCCCGAGGACAATCCCTTCGTCGGCCGCGCCGGTGCCCGGCCGGAGATCTGGTCGCTGGGCCACCGCAACGTGCAGGGGGCCGCCCTCCACCCGGCCACCGGGCAGCTGTGGGCGAGCGAGCACGGCCCCATGGGCGGCGACGAGCTCAACCTCCCGGCGCCGGGGGCGAACTACGGCTGGCCGCTGGCCACGCACGGCCTGGACTACAGCGGCGACCCGGTGCCCGGAGCGGTCGGGCCGGAGGCGCCGGGCATGGTGCCTCCGCACCACGTCTGGCAGGTGTCCCCGGGGCTCAGCGGGATGGCCTTCTACGACGGGGCGCTGTTCCCGCGGTGGCAGGGCGATCTGTTCCTGGGCGCACTCGCCAGCCGCGAGCTCATCCGCCTCGAACTCGACGGCGACCGGGTGCTCGGCGAGGAGCGCCTGCTGGGCACGCTGGAGGCGCGCGTGCGCGACGTGCGCGTGGGGCCGGACGGAGCGCTCTACCTGCTGACCGATGCCGCCAGCGGTGCGCTGCTCAGGGTGTCGCCCGCGACGGACTGAGTGCGGAAGCCGCGGAGCTGACGGTGCACCAGCATCGTCGACAGCACGCCGACGAAGGCCTGGTTGTCCGAGAACCCACGGGCACGCCCGGCGCGGCACTTCTCGAACAGCCGGCCCACGGCGGCCGCGTCGAAGTAGCCGGCCTCCCGGATGGACGCCTCCGACAGCAGGTCCTCGACGTAGTCCAGCGGCTTGCCGTCGAAGAAGAAGCTGCTCGAGTCCGGCGACCGGTAGGGCTGCTTGGTGCGCTGCGCGATGTCGGGGGGCAGCAGGTCGGCCAGCGCGCGCCGCAGCACGTGCTTCTCGGTGAGCCCGCGGATCTTGTAGGACGGCGGCAGCGCGTTGGCGAACTCGACCAGGCGGTGGTCGAGGAAGGGATAGCGGCCCTCGATCGAATTGGCCATCGCCACGCGGTCGCCCTGGAAGGGCAGCAGGTAGCCCGCGAGCAGGGTCTTGGCCTCGATGTACTGGTCGCGTGCCAGCGGCGACCAGGCGTCGGCGCCGGCCGGCATGGCCCCGTCCCAGGCCCGCAGCGGGTCCCAGTCCCGCAGCCCGGCGCGGAGCTCAGGCGCGAGCAGGCCGAGGGCGCGCTGCGAGGTGGTCCAGCGCGGCAGGTGGGCGTACGAGGCGCGCCCGACGTCACCCAGGCCCTGCGCGAAGAAGGCCTGCGCCTGGCCGGATGCCACGGGGGAGTTCGGGAGGTAGCCGTAGAGGCGTTCGAGCAGGCGCGGGCGCATCGTCGACGTGGGCTGGCGCGCCCAGAACCTGCGCACCTTCGCCTCCTTGAAGAGGTCGTCGCCGCCGAAGACCTCGTCGGCGCCTTCGCCGGTGAGCACCACCTTGTAGCCGTGAGCGCGCACGCTGGCCGAGAGCAGCATCAGCGGGACCGCGGCGGTCCGCAGCACCGGTGCCTGCACGTGGCGGATCATCCGCGGGAAGGCGTCGCCGATGTCGCGCCGGCTGCAGTGGACGGTGGTGTGGTCGGTGCCAAGGTGCCGCACCATGGCCTGCTGGTGGGCGCTCTCGTCGTACTCCCCGTCTTCGAAGGCGACCGAGAAGGTGCGCACGGGGGTGCGGGTGAAGCCGCGGATGAGGGCGACGATCCCCGACGAGTCGAGTCCGCCGCTGAGGTCGGCGCCGACCGGCACGTCGGCGCGCAGCTGCAGCCGCACCGCGTCCACCAGCCGCTCGCGCAGCTCGTGGACGGCGGCCTCGAACCCGCCCGGGTAGCGGTCGGGCCGCGTCTCGGACGCGGGCGGGAAACTCCAGTTCCAGTACTGGCGGAGCGTCCGCCGGCCGTCCTCGCCGATCACCAGCAGGTGGCCCGCGGGCAGGCTCTCCACGCCGGCGTGGATGGTCGTGGGATCGGCCGGTGCCCACCAGGCCAGGGCCTGGGCCAGGCCGAGCGGGTCGACGGTGGCCAGTTCCGGAAGCACGGAAAGCAGCGCTGCGGGTTCGGAGGCGAACCACGTGCGTCCGCGCGCGGAGGCGTGGTAGAGCGGCCGGATCCCGGTGCGGTCGCGCGCGAGCAGCAGGCGGCGGCGCGGGGCATCCCAGAGCGCGATCGCGAACTGCCCGTTGAGGTGGCGCACGAAGTCGTCGCCGTCGCGCTCGTAGAGGTGGACGATGACCTCGGTGTCCGACTGCGTGTAGAAGCGGTGGCCCTGTGCCTCCAGTTCCCGGCGCAGTTCGACGTAGTTGAAGATCTCGCCGTTGAGGACCGTCCACACCGTTCCGTCCTCGTTGCGGATCGGCTGGTCGCCGGTGGCGAGGTCGATGATCGACAGCCGGGCGTGGGCGAGCGCGACGCCCGTGTCCAGGTGCCAGCCGTAGCCGTCGGGACCGCGGTGGGCAAGGGCGTGGATCATGCGCCCAAGCGGCGCGCGGTCGTGCTCCGGCCGGACGTCGGGCCCGACGATCCCCGCTATGCCGCACATGGCGTGGCCCCCGCGCCGTGGGCGCCGATGGTCTCGTCGCAGGCCGCCAGCGTCTCGGCCGCCACCGCGTCCCAGCTTCGCGAGAAGCGGCGCGACAGCGCGGCTTCGTCCCAGTCGCGCCCGAGCGCGTCGGCGAGGGCGGCGGCGAGGGCATCGACGTCGCCCGGCGGGACCAGGTGGCCGCAGGCGTCGTCGACGATTTCCGGGATGCCGCCCACGTCGCTCGCGACCACGGGGCGGCCGCAGGCGAGCGCCTCGATCAGCACGTTGGGCTGCCCCTCGGAGTGGCTGGGCAGGGTGACGAGGTCGGCCGCGGCCATCCACTGCGCCACGGCGGCCGGCGGCAGCGCACCGGGCAGGTGGACGCGCGCGCCGCAGGCCGCGGCAAGGTGCGCCACTTCGTCGCGCATCGGACCGTCGCCGACCAGGGCGAATTCGACCCCGGGACGCCGGCCGGCGAGGATGGACGCTGCCGCGAACAGTTCGCGCAGTCCTTTCCCGGGGAC
>JAAZHF010000038.1 GCA_012510865.1 Gammaproteobacteria bacterium | reverse complement strand
GCACAGCAGGCCGGCGCGAATGGGGTTCGGGCGGGCGCTCGCGCCGGTCACGTCAGGCGAAGGTGACGTAGACGAAGGCGAACAGGAACAGCCAGACCACGTCCACGAAGTGCCAGTACCAGGCCACCGCCTCGAAGGCGAAGTGGTTGTCGCGGGTGAAGTGGCCCTTCGCGCAGCTCATCCAGAAGATCGCGAGCATGATCGTGCCCAGCGTCACGTGCGCGCCGTGGAAGCCGGTGAGCATGAAGAAGGTCGAACCGTAGATGCCGGAGCCCAGGGTCAGGTTGAGCTCGCGGTAGGCGTGGATGTACTCCTCGACCTGGAACACGAGGAACAGGCAGCCCAGCAGCACCGTCAGCCCCAGGAACACCAGGAGGCGGCGGCGGTTGTCGGCCTTCAGCGCGTGGTGGGCGATGGTCAGGGTCACGCCCGAGGTCAGCAGGATCAGGGTGTTGACCAGCGGCAGGCCCCAGGCCGGGATGGTCTGGAAGGCGCCGCCGACCTGGCCCGGGCCGGCCGACGGCCAGGCCGCGCTGTAGCCCTCCCACAGCAGGGCGTTGGTCATGACGCCGTCGCCGGCGCCGCCCAGCCACGGCAGCGACAGCTGGCGGGCGTAGAACAGCGCGCCGAAGAACGCGCCGAAGAACATGACCTCGGAGAAGATGAACCACACCATCCCCATCCGGAACGAGCCGTCGACCTGGCGGTTGTGGAAGCCGGAGACGGATTCGAGGATGACGTCGGCGAACCACTTGAAGAGGATCAGGATCAGGCCGCCGGCGCCGACGAAGAACACCGTCCGGCCCCAGGGCACCTCGTTGAACCACGTCGCCAGCCCGAAGAACAGGACGAACAGCGCCACCGACGCGAACAGCGGCCACCGGCTGCCGTGCGGGACGAAGTAGACGTTCGGGTCGTGGTGATCGGCTTGTGCCTGGGCCATGTCTGTATCCGTCGTTGCAGGGTCAGGGTGCCGCTCGCGGCACGGTTGCCGGCGCCGCGACCGGGGCCGCGGCTTGCGCGCGCTCGGTCAGGACGTCGTTCTTGAAGAAGGTGTAGGACAGCGTGATCGTCTTCACGTCGGCGGGCAGCGACGGGTCGATGATGAAGCGCACCGGCATGTCGCGGGTCTCCCCGGCGGCCAGCGTCTGCGCCGTGAAGCAGAAGCACTCGGTCTTGGCGAAGTAGCCCGAGGCCCGCGCCGGCGCCACCGAGGGCGTGGCCGTGCCGACGATCGGCCGCTGGCCGTTGTTGTGCGCGAAATAGGTGGTCTCGTACTGCTCGCCCACGCGCACCCGCATGCGTGCCTCGTTGGGCCGGAAAGACCACGGCAGCGCCGAGTGCACGCCGCCGTCGAATTCGACCGTGACCATCCGCGCCCCGTGGACGGCCCCCGCCAGCGCGCCGACATCGGCGGCGGTGTTGTCCAGGCGGATGCCGAAGACCTTCTCGCAGGCGATCCGGTATAGCGGCACCAGCGAAAAGGTGAATGCGAACGCCAGCGCCGCTGCCAGAAGCATCTTGCCGATGCCCGCGGTGTTGGAGGCCTTGCCGCTCACGACGCCAGCACCCCGGACAGGATGAAGGCGATGTAGATCGCCAGCGCGACCGCGCCCAGCCACAGGGCAAGGCGCAGCGCCCGACGCCGCTGGGCGGCGATGCGCTCGGGATCGTGCGGGTCAGGCGCGCCCGGCATCGCCGGCGGGCTCCAGGTCGTCGACCTCGTCGCCGAGGTCACCGTGGGCCAGGTCGCCCGGGCCGATCACGGGCGGCGTGGTGAAGGTGTGGTGCGGGGCCGGCGAAGGCACGGTCCACTCGAGGCCGACGGCGCCTTCCCACGGCCGCTGCGGGGCGATCGCGCCCTTCTTCAGCGAGTGGTACAGGATGCCGAACATCAGGAAGGGCGTGACGAACATGCCGAAGGCGCCGATCGAGCTGATCAGGTTCCAGTCCGCGAACACCACGTTGTAGTCCGGGATGCGGCGCGGCATGCCGGCAAGGCCCAGGAAGTGCTGCGGGAAGAACAGCAGGTTGACCAAGACCATCGTCCACCAGAAGTGGAACTTGCCCCAGGCCTCGTTGTACATGCGCCCGGTCCACTTCGGCCACCAGTAGTACACGGCGGCGATCAGCGCCAGCACCGAGCCCGTCACCAGCACGTAG
>JAAZHF010000004.1 GCA_012510865.1 Gammaproteobacteria bacterium | reverse complement strand
GCCCTCGCGTCGCCCTGGCTCAGCGCCGCCGAGCGCGAGGCGGCGCGCCTGCCGCCGCTCGCGCCCGGCTGCGCCGACGACGGTCGCGGCGCGGCGGTGGCGATGCGCATCGACGGGGTCGACGACGGCGCGCTGCTGCTGCGCGCGCCGGGAGCGCCGCGGCCACCGCGACTGGCGCTGCGTGCGCTCGGCGCCGAGGGCGAGGTGCAGTGGCTGCTCAACGGCCGCTGGATCGGCCGGACGCGCGGCGCGCAGCCGCTGTGGCGGGACTTCGGCGAACCGGGCCGCCAGCAGCTCACCGCCCTCGCGGAGGACGGTGCCTGGGCGAGCCTGGCCTTCGACGTGGGCCGCCAGCGCTAGCCGGTGATGGCTGCGAGCACGTGTTCGGCCGACGAGACCTTGAACTCGCCCGGGGCCTCGACGAAAAGCTGCTTGACCACGCCATCCTCGGCATAGAGGGCGAAGCGCTTGCTGCGCAGGCCCATGCCGAAGGCCGTGGCGTCCATCTCCAGGCCGAGCGCGCGGGCGAAGTCGGCGTTGCCGTCCGACAGCATGCGCAGGCCCGCGGGCACGTGCTGGGCCTCGCCCCAGGCCTGCATCACGAAGGGATCGTTGACGGCCATGCAGGCGACCTCGATGCCGCGCTCGCGGAAGTCGTCGAAGCGCTCGACGAAACCGGGGAGATGGCGCTCGGAGCAGGTCGGCGTGAATGCGCCGGGCACCGCGAAGAGCACCACGTTCCTGTGCGCGAACAGGGTCGGGGTATCGATCGTGTGCACGCCGTTCTCGGAGATGTGCTTCAGCGTGACCTCGGGGATGGCGTCGCCGGGCTGGATGGGCATGCGGTGCTCCTGGTTCGCGGGGGAGGGGGCGGCCGCGGCCGCCGGGTCCGCCCATGGTGCCACGCCGCGCCGGCGAGGGTTGCCTTGCGCCGTGGAGCCCCGATATTGCTACCCTGCCGCCGCCGGCGAACCGCCCGCGCCGGCACCAGTGGAGAGCCCATGCAGTTCAAGGACTACTACGCAATCCTCGGCGTCGAGCCCAGCGCGGGCGACGCGGAGATCCGGACCGCCTATCGGCGGCTGGCGCGCAAGTACCACCCCGACGTCAGCAAGGAGGCCGGGGCGGAAGACAAGTTCAAGGCCGTGAACGAGGCCTACGAGGCGCTGCGCGACCCGGGGCGCCGGAAGGCCTACGACCAGCTCCGTGCGCGCGGCTACCGGCCGGGTGACGACATCCACCCGCCGCCAGGCGGCTTCGGCGGCAACGGCGCCGGCCCCGGCCCCGGCTTCGACTACGAGGAGGTCTTCGGCGGCGGCGGTGGCGGCGGCTTCAGCGACTTCTTCGAGAGCCTGTTCCGGCGCCAGGCCCAGCAGCGGGGCGGCCCCGGCGTCGGTGCGCCGCCGCGCGGCGACACGCGCGCACGGCTGGCGGTTCCGCTGGAGTCGGTCCATGGCGGCGGCGCCATGCGCATCACCGTCGGCGGGCGCACGCTCGAGGTCAAGGTGCCCCGCGGCATCCGCCCCGGGCAGGTGATCCGCCTGGCGGGGCAGGGCGAGCGCGGCGGCAACCTGCTGCTGGAGGTCGAGTACGCCACCCATCCGCAGTTCGAGGTGGATGGTCGCAACATCCTGTACTCGCTCCAGGTCGCCCCGTGGGAGGCGGCGCTCGGCGCCAGCGTCGCGGTGCCGACGCTGGGGGGCACGGTTCAGGTCAAGGTGCCGGCCGGCTCCGAAGCGGGGCGCCGGCTGCGGCTGCGCGGCCGCGGACTTCCGGGCAGCGGCGGGCAGCCGGACGGGGACCAGATCGTGGAGCTGGAGATCGAGGCGCCCGCGCCGCGCGAAGAGGCCCAGCGTGCGGCCTACGAAGGACTCCGGGATGCGTTCGCGGGGCAGTGGCGGCGGGGATAGCGCCGCAGCGCCTCAGGCCGCGGCCGGGGGGGTCGGCTCCGGCGCGATCGCGCCGGCGATCGCCTGCGACAGCTCGGCTTCGGTGAAGGGCTTGGTGAGGTAGGCACGCGCGCCCTGGCGCATGCCCCAGACCTTGTCGGTCTCCTGGTCCTTGGTGGTGACCAGGATGACGGGGATGTGGCGGGTCTCCGGGTCGCGCGTGATCGAGCGCGTGGCCTGGAAACCGTTGAGGTTCGGCATCACCACGTCCATCAGGATCAGGTCGGGAAGCTCGCGCTTCGCGGCCTCGACGCCGGCGGCGCCGTCCTCGGCGGTCAGCGCCTCGTGGCCGAGACCATCGACGATGCGCCGGATGCCCATCAGCTGGGAGGGTGAGTCGTCGACGATCAGGATGCGGGCCATGGTGTCCCCCATTGGATTCAGGGCGATTGTAGCGGTCGCGCAGGCGGCTGCAAGCCGGCGCGCGGGATCACAGCACCACGAGCGTGCGCCCGAGCGAACCGCCGGCGAGCATCCGGTCGAAGGTCGCGGGGAGTTCGTCGAGCGTCACCTCGCGGCTGCAGATGCGGTCGAGGTGGCGCGGCTTCCAGTCCGAGGCCAGGCGCCTCCAGACCTCGTCGCGGATGTCGCGCGCGGTCCCCGCGGAGGCGACCCCGAGCAGGGATACGCCGCGGATGATGAAGGGCATGACCGTGGCCGGCAGGTCGTGGCTGGCGGCCAGGCCGGCGCTGGCGACGTTGCCGTAGGGCACGGTTTGCGCGAGCAGGCTGGCGAGCATCGGTCCGCCCACGTTGTCCAGGCCGCCGCCGAAGCGGGCCGACTCCAGCGGCCTCGTGGTGCCCAGGACGTCGCGCGCGACGACGCGGGCGGCGCCGATCGATTCGAGGTACGCGGCCTGCTCCGGCTTGCCGCTGACCGCGTGCACTTCGTAGCCGGCGCTGGAGAAGATGTCGACTGCGAGCGATCCGACGCCCCCGGTCGCCCCGGTGACGGCGAGGGGGCCGAGCCCCGGGTGCTGGCGGTTCTCGGTCATGCGCAGCAGCGCCAGGGCGGCGGTGAAGCCGGCCGTTCCCAGGACCATCGATTCGCGCAGGGTGAGGCCCCTGGGGAGCGGGATCGCCCACCGGGACTCGACGCGGGCGTACTCCGCGTAGCCGCCGTCGCGGGTCTCGCTGAGCCCGCAGCCGGTGACCAGCACCTCGTCGCCTTCCTGGAACGCGGGGTCGCGCGAGGCAACGACGTGGCCGGCCACGTCGATGCCGCCGACCAGCGGGAAGCGGCGCAGGATCCTGCCGCGCCCGGTGCCCGCGAGCGCGTCCTTGAAATTGACCGAGGAGAACGCGGTGCGCAGCACGATCTCGCCGGGGGCGAGCGCGTCCAGCGACAGCATTTCCAGCCCCGCGCGGTAGCCGGCTTCGTCGTTGTGGATGCGGAAGGCGCGGAAGGTGTCGGGAAGGGTCATGGGTCCGGTCTCCGGTCTCGGGGAGGGCCGCTCGCGCGGCTCAGCGCAGCTCGCGGCTGCGCTTCTCGTCGAGCCACTTCGAGGCTTCGGCCGGGCGGTAGCCGCGCATCCAGTCGAGCATGGCCCCGATGTCGCGGCCGGTCCAGAGGTCGTCGCGCTGCGCGGGATGCAGGAAGCGGTCCTCGACCATGCGGTCCATCATCGCCACCAGCGGAGTCCAGTAGCCGTCCACGTCCAGGAGCGCACAGGGCTTGGTGCCGATGCCGAGCTGGCGCCAGGTCAGCATCTCGACGATCTCCTCCAGCGTGCCGAAGCCGCCGGGCAGGGCGACGAACGCGTCGGCCAGGTCGAACATGCGGGACTTGCGCTCGTGCATCGCGCCCACGCCCTCGAGCTCCGTCAGGCCCAGGTGCGCGACCTCCATGTCCACCAGCTGCCTGGGGATGACGCCGGTCACCTCGCCGCCGCCCGCCAGCACCGCGTCGGCGACCGTGCCCATCAGGCCGATGTTGCCGCCGCCATAGACCAGCCGGATGCCCTCGCGCGCCATGCGCGCGCCGAGCGCGGCCGCGGCCCCGGCGTAGGCCGGCTTGGAGCCGCTGTTGGAACCGCAATAGACGCAGAGACTCTTCATGCCGTGGGAACCCGTGTGGAGCCGGAAAGGACGACGCCGGGCAGGGGCCCGGCGCCGGATGTCGCGAAGGGGCAGGGGACGCGCGCCGCCCTCAGTTCGCCTTGTGGATGGCGCGCTTGTCGACCGCCATGGCGGCGTCGTGGATGGCTTCCGACAGGCTCGGGTGCGCGTGGCAGATGCGGGCGAGGTCGTCCGCGGAGCCCTTGAACTCCATCGTCAGCACGCCTTCGTGCACCAGCTCGGAGACGTTGGCGCCGACCAGGTGCATGCCGAGCACGCGGTCGGTTTCCGCATGCGCCAGCACCTTGACGAAGCCCGCCGGCTCGACCATCGCCACGGCGCGGCCGTTGGCGGCGAAGGGGAAGCTGCCCGATTTGTAGGGAATGCCTTCTTCCTTCAGCTGCTGCTCGGTCTTGCCCACCCAGGCCAGCTCCGGCTCGGTGTAGATCACCCAGGGGATGGTCTCCATGTTGACGTGGCCCGGCAGGCCGGCGATGAGCTCCGCCACCGCGATGCCCTCCTCGAAGCCCTTGTGCGCCAGCATCGGGCCGCGCACGCAGTCGCCCACCGCCCAGACGCCGTCGACGCCGGTATGGTAGTGCTCGTCGACCTCGATCTGGCCGCGCTCGTTGAGCTTCACGCCGCTGTCGTCGGCCAGCAGCCCCTTCGACGCGGCCTTGCGGCCCACCGCGACCAGCAGCTTGTCGACGGTGATCGTCTGCTCGCCCTTGCTGTCGGCGAAGGTGACCTGGACTTCCTTCTTCTTGCCCTTGCCGGTGACCTCGGCCTTGGAGACCTTGGCGCCCAGCCGGATGTCGAGGCCCTGCTTCTTGAACTCGCGGGCGGCGACCTTCGATACCTCGGCGTCGGCCGCGGCCAGGAAATCCGGCAGGGCCTCGAGGATGGTGACCTCGGCGCCGAGGCGCTTCCAGACGCTGCCCAGCTCGAGGCCGATCACGCCGGCGCCGATCACCGCCAGCCGCTTGGGCACCTCGGTGAAGTCGAGCGCGCCGACGTTGTCAACGATGGTCTCGCCATCGAACTTCGCGAACGGCAGCTCGATCGAATCCGAGCCCGCGGCGATGATGACGTTGGTGCCCGTGAGCTCGACCTCGCTGCCGTCGTGCTGCTTCACCTTGACCAGGCGGTTGGCGTGCAGGGTCGCGAAGCCGTAATAGGGCGCCACCTTGTTGGCCTTGAACAGCTGTGCGATGCCGCCGGTGAACTGCTTCACGATGGCGTCCTTGCGGCCGATCATCGTGCCCACGTCGATCTTCGGGTCCTTCGCGGTGATGCCGTGCTGGCCGAAGATGTGCTGCAGGTTGTGGAACTGGCGCGAGGAGTCCAGCAGCGCCTTGGACGGGATGCAGCCCACGCGCAGGCAGGTTCCGCCCAGCGCCGGCTTGCCGTCCTTGCCCAGCGCGGCGTCGATGCAGGCGACCTTCATGCCCAGCTGGGCGGCGCGGATGGCCGCGTGGTAGCCGGCGGGGCCGGCTCCGATCACGACGACGTCGAATTGTTCAGCCATGTCTGTTCCTTTTCCTTACATGCCCAGGAGCATGCGGTGCGGGTTCTCGAGCTGGTCCTTGATGTCGACCAGGAACAGCACCGCGGCCTTGCCGTCGATGATGCGGTGGTCGTAGCTGAGCGCGATGTACATCATCGGCGCCGCCACCACCTGGCCGTTCTCGACGATCGGGCGCTCCTTGATGGTGTGCATGCCCAGGATCGCGGACTGCGGCGGATTGACGATCGGGGTCGACATCAGCGAGCCGAAGGTGCCGCCGT
>JAAZHF010000404.1 GCA_012510865.1 Gammaproteobacteria bacterium | reverse complement strand
CGGCGGGCCCTGCTGCGTGCGCCCGCGGGCGGTGCGGGGGATGGCAAGGGCCTCGGCAGGGGTGCCCAGCTCGGTCGACAGCCAGTCGCGCACCAGCGGTTCGGCGGCGCGGCCGGCGCGGTAGGGCCGCCAGGCACAGCGCACGGGTCCGAGCTGGAGTTGGCCTGCGGCAAGCGGCATCGCCGACGGTTTCCTTTGGAGCGGGGCGGGTCGCCAGCGTAAAGTACCGCCCCTGCCGGAGGCATCCGGCGGCAGTCACGGGGGGGCGCAGGTGCGTCCGGGAGAATGCAGCGCATGTCGGCAGTCATCAGCATCCACGGGCCAGGGGACGGCGCCGGGGCGCCCGCATCGGCGCTGGCCACCGGCGACGCGGCGCGGCCCCTGGCCTTCGGCGCCCGCGACGTCGACCTGTCCGCCTTCCTTGCCGAGGTCCGGGGCCTGGCGGCCCTGCTTCCCGAGCGGCCGTTCGCGGTCAACCTGTGCGAGGACCGCTACCGCTTCCTCGTCGCCTTCGCCGCCGCCACCGCGCGCGGCCAGGTGACCCTGCTGCCGCCCGCGCGGACGCGTGCGGCGATCGACGAGGTCCGCGCCCACCATCCCGACAGCTACTGCCTGGGCGACGCGGATGCCTGCGGCTGCGAGGACATCGCGCCCGTCCCGCACTACCTGCGCCTTCCCGACCCGCTCCCGCGGGCCGACGGGCCGGTGCCCGGGATCCCCGAGGCCGCCGTGGTCGCGATCGGCTACACCTCGGGCAGCACCGGTACGCCGCAGTCCAACCCCAAGACCTGGGGCGGCTTCGCCGCGAGCACGGCGCAGAACGTCGCCGCGCTCGAGGGCCTGCTGCCCGCCGGGGGCACCGCGCACGTGGTCGCCACCGTGCCGCCGCAGCACATGTACGGCATGGAGATGTCGGTGCTGCTGCCGCTGCGCGGCGGCGTGGCGGTGCACGCCGCGCGCCCGCTGTTCCCGGTCGACATCGCCGCCGCGCTGGCGGCCGCCCCGCTGCCGCCGCTGCTGGTGACCACGCCCGTGCACCTGCGCGCGCTGCTGGCATCGGGGGTGGGGCTGCCGCCGCTGGCGGGGATCGTCACCTCCACCGCGCCGCTGCCGCGGGACCTCGCACGGGAAGCGGAGGCCGCCTACGGCTGCGAAGTGCGCGAGATGTTCGGCTCCACCGAGACCTGCATCCTGGCGCGCCGCCGGACGGCGCTCGAGGACGCCTGGACCCTGCTCCCCGGCGTCGAGCTGCAGCCGCAGCCCGACGGCACCCTGGTCCGTGCCGCCCATCTCGCCGGGCCGGTGCTGCTGGCGGACATCGTCGAAGTGCTGCCGGGCGGCCGCTTCCGCCTGTGCGGCCGCCAGAGCGACCTGCTCGAGATCGCCGGCAAGCGTGCCTCCCTCGGGGACCTCACCCAGCGCCTGCTCGCCCTTCCGGGCGTGCTCGACGCGGCGCTCGTCCAGCTCGAACCCGATGCCTGCGGCGTCCGGCGGCTGGCCGCCGCGGTCGTCGCGCCGGGCCTGGACGAGGCCACGCTGCGCCAGGCCCTGCGCCACGCCGTGGACCCGGTGTTCCTGCCCCGGCCGCTGCGCCTGGTCGCCGCGCTGCCGCGCAACGAGACCGGGAAGCTGACGCGGCGGGCGCTGCTGGAGCTGGTCTCGGCGGCCTGAGCCCGGGCGCACGCCCACGCAACCGTCACGAGGGCCCTTCCAGACTGGCGCCGCGCCGCTCCGGCGAAGCACCAACTGGAGGAACCATGAACTTCATCATCTACCTGATTGTCGGCGGCATCGCCGGATGGCTGGCCAGCCTGATCATGCGCACCGATGGACAGCAGGGCATCCTGCTCAACATCATCGTCGGCATCATCGGCGGCTTCCTGGGCGGCTGGCTGCTGCCCCTGCTGGGCCTGGGCCTGGGCGGTGGCTGGCTGGGCTTCCTGATCACCGCACTGATCGGCGCCATCGTCCTGCTGGCGATCGTCAACCTGTTCCGGCGCGGCAGCGTGCGCTGAAGCGGCGTCAGGCCGCGAGCTGCACCCAGGCGGGGGCGTGGTCGCTGGGCCGCTCCCACGTCCGCGGCTCGCGGTCGACGCCGGCCGCCACGGTCGAGCCGAGCAGCGCACCGGAAACGAGGGTCAGGTCGATGCGCAGCCCCAGGTCGCGGCGGAACGCGGCCTGGCGGTAGTCCCACCAGCTGAACACCCCGCCCTGGTCGTGGTGCAGGCGGAACGCGTCGTGCAGCCCGAGGGCCCGCAGGCCCTGCAGCGCGGCCCGCTCCGCGGCCGAGCTCAGGATGTGGTCCTCGTGCCAGACCGCGGGATCGTGCACGTCGCGCTCGTCGGGAGCGATGTTGAAGTCCCCGAGCACCACCATCCTCGGGTGGCGCTCCAGCTCCCCGGCCAGCCAGGCGCGCACCGCCTCCAGCCAGCGCAGCTTGTACGCGTACTTGTCGCTGCCCACGGCCTGTCCGTTGACCACGTACAGGTTGACGATGCGCAGGTCGCCGACGGTCGCCGCGATCGCCCGCTTCTGCTCGTCCTCGAAGCCGGGGATGCCGTACTGCACCTCGCCGATGGCCCGCTCGCGGGCCAGGATGGCGACGCCGTTGTACGTCTTCTGCCCCAGGAACACGCTGCGGTAGCCGAGCGCCGCGAGCGCATCGTCGGGGAAACGCGCGTCCTCGAGCTTGGTCTCCTGGAGGCCGACGATGTCGGGCCCGAAGGACTGCAGCCACTGCGTGAGGTGCGGCAGGCGCACGTTGAGGGAGTTGACGTTCCAGCTGGCGATTTTCATCGGGCATCCATGGCTCGGCCACGCGGCGCGCGCGGCATTGGGCGGCGGGGACTATAGCCCGCTAGAATCGGTCCATGCCCGATATCCGCCCCTACCGTGGCACCCTGCCGACCCTCGGCGCCCGCGTCTACGTCGACCCCGCGGCCACCGTCATCGGCGACGTGGTGATTGGCGACGACAGCTCGATCTGGCCCGGCACCGTGGTCCGCGGCGATGTCAATTTCGTGCGCATCGGCGCGCGCTGCAACCTGCAGGACGGCACCATCGTCCACGTCAGCCACCGCGGGCCGCATTCGCGCATGGACGGCTATCCGACGCTGATCGGCGACGACGTGACCATCGGCCACGGCGCCATCGTGCACGCGTGCACCATCGGCAATGGCGCGCTCATCGGGATGGGCGCGACGGTGATGGACGGGGTAGTGGTCGAGGACCACGGCTACGTCGGCGCCGGCGCGCTGGTGCCGCCGGGCAAGGTGGTGCGCAGCCGGGAGCTGTGGCTCGGGAATCCGGCGAAGCGGGTCCGGGTGCTCGACGCCGCCGCCGTCGAAGGGCTGCTGTACAGCGCGGCGCACTACGTGCGGCTGAAGGACGAATACCTGGCCGGTTGAGTGGCGGGCGTCGGCCTGTAGGAGCGGCCACGGCCGCGATCCCGGCAGTGCGATCGCTTGTAGGAGCGGCCATGGCCGCGATCCGGACAGTGCAATCGCGGCCATGGCCGCTCCTACAAGAGCTCCCGCGGTCAGTCGGCGGTCACCAGGTGCGCGTGTTCGGCGCGCAGCTCGCCATAGATGTCGTCGGTCTCCGGGCGCACGCCGTGCCAGCGGGCGAAGGAGAGCGCCGCCTGCTCCACCAGCATGCCCAGGCCGTCGACCACGGCATAGGCGCCGCTGGCGCGGCCCCATGCCAGGAAGGGCACGGCGGCTTCGCCGTAGTTGAGGTCGACCGCGGCCATGCGCCGGCCCACCAGCGAACGCGGCAGCCCCGGCAGGCCTTCGTTGCGCGCGGCCGAGGTGGCGTTGACCACCAGCTCGAACTCGCCCAGCGAGCCGATGTCGGCCAGGTGGCGCGGGTGCACGCTGCCGGGCTGGCCGAGCAGGTCGGCCAGCGCGTCGGCGCGGCTGGAGCTGCGGTTGACGATGTAGAGGTCGCCGATGCCGGCGTCGAGCAGGGCCGGGGCGACCCCGCGCGCGGCGCCGCCGGCGCCGATCAGCAGGGTGCGGCGGGCGCGCAGGTCCAGTGCGTGGCGACCCGTGAGGTCGCGCACCAGGCCTTCGCCGTCGGTGTTGTCACCGTGCCACTGCTCGCCGTTGCGGACCAGGGTGTTGACCGCGCCGGCGCGGCGCGCGCGCTCGGT
>JAAZHF010000403.1 GCA_012510865.1 Gammaproteobacteria bacterium | reverse complement strand
GGTTGATGTTGGTCGTGGTCTCCACCGGGGACTCGGCGTTGGTGTCCTCGATGAAGTCGCCCAGGTGGGAGTCCTCGTCGTCGCCGATCGGGGTCTCCATGGAGGTCGGCTCCTTGGCGATCTTCATCACCTTGCGGACCTTGTCCTCGGGCATTTCCATTTCCTTGGCCAATTCCTCCGGCGTGGCCTCGCGGCCGTACTGCTGGAGCATCTGGCGGGAAATGCGGTTCAGTTTGTTTATGGTCTCGATCATGTGCACCGGGATGCGGATGGTGCGCGCCTGGTCGGCGATCGAGCGCGTGATCGCCTGGCGGATCCACCAGGTGGCGTAGGTCGAGAACTTGTAGCCGCGGCGGTACTCGAACTTGTCGACCGCCTTCATCAGGCCGATGTTGCCCTCCTGGATCAGGTCCAGGAACTGGAGGCCGCGGTTGGTGTACTTCTTGGCGATCGAGATCACCAGGCGCAGGTTGGCCTCGACCATCTCCTTCTTGGCCTTGCGCGCCTTGGCCTCGCCGTAGGCCATCGTGCGCGTGATCTCGCGCAGGTCGGCAAGGGTGACCATCATCGCCTTCTCGATGTCGATCGTCGCCTGCTGCTCGGCGATGATCTGGTCCTTGACCTCGCGCAGGCCGCTGGCCCACTTCTGCTTGCGCTTGAGCAGCTCGTCCACCCAGCCCAGGTTGGTCTGGTTGCCGTCCCAGGCGCGGATGAAGTCGCGGCGCGGCATGCGCGCCACGCGCGTGGCGAGGTCGAGGATGCGGCGCTCGTGGTCCTTGATCTCGCCGGCGACGTCGCGCAGCTTCTTGACCAGCACGTCGGTCAGCGGCAGCGGCAGCTTGAAGCTGGTGAAGATCGCGGCCATGTCGTCGCGCAGCTTGATCGCCTGCTTGGAGGTGGGGCCGCTCTTGGCCACGACCTTCTGGAACCTGGCGTACAGCGCCGCCATTTCCTCCATGCGGCGCGCGACCTCGGCCGGGTCCGGGCCGGTCGGCGCGGGCTCGTCGGCGGTGGTGTCCTCCTCCTCCGCGTCCTCGTCGGCTTCGTCGTCGTCCTTCGCGGCGTCCTTGCCCGTGCCCTTGGCGGCTTCCTTGGCGGGCTCGGGTTCCGGGGCCGCGGGTGCCGGCGGCTCAGGGTCGTCGAGGCCGTCGGTGAAGCCGACCACGATCTCCGCCAGGCGCTTCTTGCCGGCCTTGTGCAGCTCGTAGTCCTCCAGCAGGAGCCCGACCGACCACGGGAAGGTGGCCAGCGCGGCGCCCATCTGGTTCAGGCCTTCCTCGATGCGCTTCGCGATCTCGATCTCGCCTTCGCGGGTCAGCAGCTCGACCGTGCCCATCTCGCGCATGTACATGCGCACGGGGTCGGTGGTGCGCCCGCCCTCGGCGTCGAGCGCGGTCAGGGTGGCCGCGGCTTCCTCCGCGGCGGTGTCGTCGACGTCGCGACCGCCGCTGGACTCGCCGGCCAACAGCAGGGTCTCGGCATCCGGGGTGGTTTCATGCACCTGGATGCCCATGCTGTTGATCATGCCGATGATGTCTTCGATCTGCTCCGGATCGACGAGATCGTCCGGCAGGTGGTCATTGACCTCGGCATAGGTCAGGTAACCCTGCTCGAGCCCCTTTGAAATCAGGAGCTTGATATCGGACTGCGGGGCAGGACGCTCGTTCGCCATGTGGCGCACACCGTAAGAAAAGGGAACCCGTAATCATACCACTCCGCGCGGGGGCTCAGGAGCGCAGCAGGAAGGTGACCGGACCATCATTGACCAGGCTTACCGACATATGGGTCCCGAAGCGGCCGGTTTCCACCCCTCCGGGGCAGATCGCCCGGCAGGCGTCCACGAAGGCGCTGAACGTGCGTTCAGCCTCCGCCGGCGGCGCCGCCGTGCTGAACCCCGGGCGCAGGCCCGAGCGGGTATCGGCGGCGAGGGTGAACTGGCTCACCAGCAGGAGTCCGCCGCCGGTGTCGACCAGGGAGCGGTTCATCCGCCCGGCCTCGTCGGAGAACACCCGGTAGGCCAGCAGGCGCGGCGCCATCTTCGCGATCTCGGCCCGGCCGTCCCCGGGCTCGATGCCGACCAGCACCAGCAGGCCGGGGCCGATGGCGGCCACGGTGTGGCCGGCGACGTCGACGCTGGCACGGGTCACGCGCTGCAGCAGGAGGAGCATCCGGCGAGCGGCCTCGAGGCGGGGTGGACGGATAGACTCTAGCGATGTCCGACTTCCTCGCAAGCCTGCTGCACGGCGGCGCCACCGCCGTGGGACGCCTGCCCTGGGCGCTGCAGCGGGCGATGGGCCACGCGCTGGGCGACCTGGCCCGGGCACTGGGCACGCGCGAGAGCGTCGTCGCGCTGCGCAACCTGGAGCTCGCCTTCCCCGCCCTGGACGCGGCCGCCCGGCGCAGCCTGCACCGCGAGGCCATGCGCAGCACCGGACTGCAGGCGGTCGAGACCCTGGGGCTGTGGACGCGCCCGCACGCCCGGAACCTGGCCCTGATCCGCGAGACCCGCGGCGATGCCCTGTTCGACGCGGCGCTGGCCTCCGGCAGCGGCCTGATCGTGGCCGCGCCGCACCACGGCAACTGGGAGCTGCTCAACCAGTGGCTGGCCGCGCGCACGCCGCTCGCGATCCTCTACAAGCCCCCGGAATCCAGGGTCGGCGAGGCCTTCCTGCGCCGGGTGCGCGCCGGCACCGACGCCGGGCGCATCACCCAGGTGCGCGCCGAAGGACAGGGGATCCGGCAGCTGTACCGCACCCTCCGGGACGGCGGCGTGGTCGGCATCCTCCCCGACCAGCAGCCCAAGGCGGGCGACGGCGCGTTCGCCCCCTTCTTCGGCATGCAGGCGCTGACCATGACCCTGCTGCCGCGCCTGGCCGAGCGCAGCGGCGCCACCGTGCTGTTCGCCTGCTGCGAGCGCCTGCCGGGGCCGGGGCCGGCGTTCGCGCTGCGCATCGAACCGGCGCCGGAGGGCATCTCCGACCCGGATCCGGCGGTGGCGGTGGCCGCGCTCAATGCCGGCGTCGAACGCATGGCCCGTCGCGCGCCGGCCCAGTACCAGTGGACCTACAAGCGCTTCAAGGCACGGCCGCCCGGAAGCGGCGAAGCCAACCCCTATCGCGACCTGGAGCATCGATGAGCATCGAGACCGAGGACTGGCGGCCGCTGCCGCCGCGTGCGCGGATCCTGTTCCTGCTGTCCCACGGCGCCACCTGC
>JAAZHF010000402.1 GCA_012510865.1 Gammaproteobacteria bacterium | reverse complement strand
TGAAGTACTCGAACTCGTGCCAGAAGTGGCGCAGGAAGCCCTGCACCGGCCAGGCCGCTGCCTCGCCGAAGGCGCAGATGGTGTGGCCCTCGATCTGGCCGGCCGAGGCGCGGAGCATCTCCACGTCGGCCATGGTGGCCTTGCCCTCGACCATGCGGGACACCATGCGGTACATCCAGCCCGTGCCCTCGCGGCAGGGCGTGCACTGGCCGCAGGACTCCTGGAAATAGAAGCGCGAGATGCGCTGGCAGGCGCGCACCATGCAGGTGGTGTCGTCCATCACGATGACCGCGCCCGACCCCAGGCCCGAACCCGCCTTCTGCAGCGCGTCGTAGTCCATGGTCAGGCCCATCATCACGTCGCCGGGCAGCACGGGCATCGACGAGCCGCCCGGGATCACGCCCTTCAGCGTGCGTCCCGGGCGCAGGCCGCCGGCCATCTCGAGCAGCTCGGAGAACGGCGTGCCGAGGCGGACCTCGTAGTTTCCGGGCTTCTGCACGTGGCCCGACACCGAGAAGATCTTGCAGCCGCCGTTGTTCGGCTTGCCGAGGTTCGCGAACCACTCGGGGCCGTTGCGGATGATCGCCGGCACCGAGGCATAGGTCTCGGTGTTGTTGATCGTGGTCGGCTTGCCGTACAGGCCGAAGTTCGCCGGGAACGGCGGCTTGTAGCGCGGCTGGCCCTTCTTGCCCTCCAGCGATTCCATCAGCGCGGTTTCCTCGCCGCAAATGTAGGCACCGGCGCCAAGCGCGTTGTGGATGTCGATGTCCACGCCGCTGCCGAGGATGTTCTTGCCCAGCCAGCCGTGCGCATAGGCCTCGGCCAGCGCTTCCTCGATGTGCTCGAAGGGCTCGTGGTGGAACTCGCCGCGCATGTAGTTGTAGGCGACGGTCGAGCCGGTCGCGTAGCACGCGATCGCGATGCCCTCGAGCACCGCGTGCGGGTTGTAGCGCAGGATGTCGCGGTCCTTGCAGGTGCCGGGCTCCGACTCGTCGGAGTTGCACAGGATGTACTTCTGCATGCCGTCGCCCTTGGGCATGAAGCTCCACTTCAGGCCGGTCGGGAAGCCCGCGCCGCCGCGGCCGCGCAGGCCCGACTGCTTCACCATCTCGACGACGTCGGCCGGCGGGATCTTCTCGGTCAGCACCTTGCGCAGCGCCTGGTAGCCGCCGGTCTTGAGGTAGTTCTCGTACGACCAGGGCTTGTCGAAGTGCAGCGTGGTGTAGACCGCCTGGTGCTCCTTCGGCGCGGGGCCGACGGGGCCGTAGCCTTCGGAGACGTGGGAGTTGTGATGCGCCATGCCTGCGTCCAGCCTCACTTCAGTCCGTCGAGCAGCTCGTCGACCTTCGCGGCGTCGAGCTTCTCGTGGTAATGGCCGTTGATCACGACCACCGGGGCGCCGCAGCACGCGGCCACGCACTCTTCCTCGCGCTTGAGGTAGACGCGGCCGTCGGCGGTCGACTCGCCCAGCTTGCAGCCGAGCTTCTTCTCGGCGTGCGCGACCAGCTCCTCGGCGCCGTTGAGCCAGCAGCTGATGTTGGTGCAGAAGGCGACGTTGTTGCGGCCGACCTCGCGCGTCTCGAACATCGAGTAGAAGGTCGCGACCTCGTAGGCCCACACCGGCGGGATGCCGAGGTACTTGGCGACCGCCGCGATCAGCTCGTCGGTCAGGAAACCCTGGTTCTGCTGCTGGGTCGCGAACAGCCCCTGGATCACGGCCGAGCGCTTGCGGTCGGGCGGGAACTTCGCCACCCAGTGGTCGATGTACGCGCGCGTCTCATCGCTGAGCACGACCATCGGGTCGACGTTGCGCGCGTTCTCGAAATTGCCGGTTGCTTTCATTGCCTTACCTGTCGATCTCGCCGAACACGACGTCGTAGGTGCCGATCATGGCCACCACGTCCGACAGCATGTGTCCCTTGACCACCGTGTCCATCGACGACAGGTGGGCGAACCCGGGTGCGCGCAGGTGCACGCGGAACGGCTTGTTGGCACCGTCGGAGACCAGGTAGCAGCCGAACTCGCCCTTGGGCGCCTCGACGGCCTGGTAGGTCTCGCCCGCGGGCACGCAGTAGCCCTCGGAGAACAGCTTGAAGTGGTGGATCAGGGCTTCCATGTCGTCCTTCATCTCCTCGCGGGAGGGAGGCGCGACCTTGAAGTTGTCGACCATCACCAGCCCGGGATTGGCGCGCAGCCAGTCCACGCACTGGGCGATGATCCGGTTCGACTCGCGCATCTCGGCGACGCGCACG
>JAAZHF010000401.1 GCA_012510865.1 Gammaproteobacteria bacterium | reverse complement strand
GTACCTGGAGAAGCACGGCGGGCGCACCGACCGCGGCGGGTCCGGAGAGGACGAGCCGCGCCGGCGCTGGTGGCAGTCGTCGGATGACGATTCCGGCCGCTCCAATGGCAACGGCAACGGCAACGGCGGCAAGAAGGACCTCAAGATGGAGACCCTGGCCGCCGCGCTCAACGGCGACATCAAGGTCCACATCCACTGCTACCGCGCCGACGAGATGTCCAACATGATGGCGCTCGCGGACGAATTCGACTTCCAGATCGCCGCCTTCCACCACGGCGTGGAGGCCTACAAGATCGCCGACGAGATGGCCGAGCGCGGCATCTGCGGCGCGCTGTGGGCCGACTGGTGGGGCTTCAAGATGGAGGCCTTCGACGGCATCCAGGAAAACGTCGCCATCGTCGACCGCGCGCCCGGCGGCTGCGCGATCGTCCACTCCGACTCCGACGAGGGCATCCAGCGCCTCAACCAGGAAGCGGCCAAGGTGATGGCCAACGCGCGCCGCGCCGGCATCGACGTCGCGCCCGAGCGCGCGATCACCTGGCTGCCCGCGAACCCGGCGAAGGCCATGGGCATCGCCGACCGCACCGGCACCCTCGAAGCCGGCAAGATGGCCGACGTGGTGCTCTGGAACGGCAATCCCTTCAGCTCCTACGCGCTTGCCGAGCAGGTGTGGATCGACGGTGCGCGGGTGTACGACCGCGCCGATCCCGCCCTGCAGCCGCGCTCGGACTTCATGCTCGGCCGCGGCCCCGCCGCCGGAGGCGCCCGATGAGCCGCCCGCACCGTGGAACCAACCCCTGTGGCAGCAACACCATTGGGGCCAACCCCTGTAGGAGCGGCCATGGCCGCGATTCGCTCCCACGCGATTCGCTCCCACGGCAATCGCGGCCATGGCCGCTCCCACAGCTGCGACTGCCGGGCGCATTGCTGCTGCTCGCGGCCACCCTCCTGGCCTCCGCTGGCGCGGCCGCGCAGGACCTGCTGATCCGCAACGCCACGGTGCACACCGCGACCGAGCGCGGCACCCTGCGCGGCGCCGACGTGCTGGTGCGCAGCGGCCGCATCGCGGCGGTGGGCCACGGGCTCGACGCCGGCGGTGCGACCGTGGTCGAGGCCGGCGGCCGGCCGCTGACCCCGGCGCTGTTCGGCGGCGTCAGCGGGATCGGGATCGAGGAGGTCCCGGGCGAAGAGGCGACCACCGACGGCACGCTGGCGCTCGGCGCCAACGCGCACGAGATGACCGTGCGTCCCGAGTTCGACGTCACCCTGGCCTACAACCCGGATTCGGTGCTGCTGCCGGTGGCGCGGGTCGAGGGCATCGGCTTCACCCTGCTGGCCGCGGGCACCGGCGCGGGAGGTTCGATCATCGGTGGCCAGGGCGCGACCATGCGCCTGGACGGCGGCGACCGGCCCGCGGGCCCGAAGCTGCTGTTCATCGACCTCGGCAGCCGCGCGTCGGCGCTCAGCGGCGGCTCGCGCGCCGCGCAATGGATGCTGCTCGACCAGCTCGTGGACGAGGCGCGCGGACGCATTCCCGCCGATTCGCACGCGGCGCTGCTGACGCCCGCCGGCCGCGCCACGCTGCGCGCGCACCTGGACGGCGGGCTCCCGCTGGTGGTGGCGGTGGACCGCGCGGCCGACATCCGCCAGCTGCTGCGCTGGTCCGAGCGGCAGGCGGTGAAGGTCGTGGTCCGCGGCGGCGGCGAGGCCTGGCGCGTGGCCGACGGGCTGGCGCGATCAAAGGTCCCGGTGTTCGTCGATCCGCTCGCCAACCTGCCCGGCGACTTTGACCGCATCCATGCCAGCCTGCGCAGTGCCGCGCTGCTGCGCGCGGCGGGGGTCGAGGTCGGATTCACCCAGTCCGGCGACTCCTCGCACGACGCACGCAAGCTGCGCCAGCTCGCGGGCAACGCCGTGGCCCACGGGCTGCCCTGGGACGACGGACTGGCCGGGCTGACCCGCGTCCCCGCTCGCGCCTTCGGCGTCGACGGCGAGATCGGGGCGATCGCGCCGGGACTGCGCGCCGACCTGGTGCTGTGGGACGGCGATCCGCTGGACGTCGCCAGCCTCGCGCAGCAGGTGTGGTTCGACGGCCGCGCGATCGAGATGCGCTCGCGCCAGACCGAGCTGCGCGACCGCTACCTGCGCCCCGAGCCCGACGCCGCCCGCGGCGACCTGCCGCGCGCCTATCCGGCCAACGCCGGGCGGTGACGGCGTCCGGCCACCCCGGAGGGCTGGCCTACCGCGCGGACATCGACGGCCTGCGCGCCGTCGCCGTCCTCGCGGTGATCGGATACCACGCGTTCCCGGCCGCCGTCCCCGGCGGCTTCGCCGGCGTGGACGTCTTCTTCGTCATCTCCGGCTTCCTGATCACCTCGCTGCTGCGCGACGAACTCGCCGCCACCGGCCGCGTGCGG
Organism: Gammaproteobacteria bacterium; assembly: GCA_012510865.1. Lineage (GTDB taxonomy): Bacteria > Pseudomonadota > Gammaproteobacteria > Xanthomonadales > Xanthomonadaceae > Luteimonas. Next base: position 6,603 of record JAAZHF010000401.1, on the reverse strand, counting down.
CTGGGCGACTTCTACGTGCGCCGCATCCGCCGCCTGTTCCCGGCGCTTGCGCTGGTGCTCGCGGCCTGCCTGGCCGCGGGCTGGTGGCTGCAGGTCCCTTCGGACTACGCCCTGCTTGGCCGCCACGCGGCGGCCTCGGCGGGCTTCGTGGCCAACATCGCCTTCTGGCTCGACGCCGACTACTTCGCCCCCGCCGCCGACGCCCTGCCCCTGCTGCACCTCTGGTCGCTCGGCGTCGAGGAGCAGTTCTACCTGGCCTGGCCGCTGCTGCTCGTGCTCGCGGCCCGCGCCGGCCTCGGCGGGCGCGCGCTGGCGGCGACCGGCGTGGCGCTGTCGCTCGCCGCCTGCCTGCTGCTCACGCCGCGCGATCCGGGCAGCGCCTTCTTCCTTCCCTTCACGCGCTTCTGGGAGCTGCTGGCCGGCGCCTGGCTGGCCCTGCGCCTGCGCGACGCCGGCGGCGGGAGCCGGATGCGGCCGGCGGTCGCGGATGCGCTCGCGCTGGCCGGACTGGCCCTGGTCCTGGCGACCTGCCTCCTGCTCGACGACCAGTCGCCCTTCCCCGGCTGGCGCGCCCTGCCGCCGGTGGCGGGAAGCATGCTGCTGGTGCTCGCCGCCCCGGGCAGCCGCTGGACGCGATGGCTGCTGACGCGGCGCTGGCTGGTGTGGATCGGGCTGGTCAGCTATCCCCTTTACCTGTGGCACTGGCCGCTGCTGTCGTTCGGGCGCATCCACGCCGCCGGCGAGGTCGCGCCGCTGGCACGGCTGGCCCTGGTGGCGCTGGCCCTGGTCCTCTCCGGGCTGACCTGGCGGCTGCTGGAGCGCCCGCTGCGGCGGGGCCTGCGCGCGCGCGCGGCGCTGGCCGTGCTGCTGCCGGCGATGGCGGTGGTGCTGGCCGCCGCAGTCGCGGTCTGGGCCCTGCGCGGGATCGAGTCGCGCGCCGGCGAGCCGGTCCGTGCCTATGCCAACTACGCCTACGACTGGCGCGCCCCGAGCCGGGAGGGCCGCTGCTCGCTCACCGGCGCGCGCGGCGAGCCCGAGGTCTTCACCCCCGACTGCATCGACCCGCCCGGCCCGGCCCCGCGACCGACGCTGGTGCTGTGGGGGGATTCACACGCGGCCCTGCTCTATCCGGGCCTGCGCGAGGCCGCGGGCGACGGCCTGCGGCTGGCGCAGTTCACGCGCAGCGGCTGCCGTCCCTACCTGGCGTCGCGCAAGCCGGACTGCCGCGCGAACAACGCCTGGGTGATGGACCGGATCGCGGACCTGCGGCCGGACCACGTCGTCCTCTTCGCCTACTGGACCGGCAACGACTACGAGGACCCGGCCCAGGTGCTGCGCGACCTCGAGCAGGGCATCGCCGCGATGCACGCCGCCGGGGTCGGCCACGTGGTGGTGCTGGGCCCGGCCCCGCGCTGGACGCAGTGGCTCCCCAAACTGCTGGTGCAGCGCCACCGCGAAGCTCCGTTCCTGCGCGTGCCGCGGCGGCTGCGCGACGCCACCCTGCCCGCGCCCGAAGCGCTTGACGCGGCGCTGGCGCAGGCGCTGGCCGGCCGCCCGGGCGTCACCTATGTCTCGGCGATCGGGCGGCTGTGCGACTTCCGCGGCTGCCTGGTCTGGATCGACGACCCGGCGGAGCTCACCACCTGGGACTACGGCCACCTCGGGCCGCGGGCCTCCCGGCACGTGGCGGAGGCGGTGCTGGACGCGCTTTCGCCGGCGCCCGCCGGGGCGCGGGCCGCGCCACGCGGCGATTGACCGGAATCAATACCGCGCCGCGCGCCGTGGCCAATGATGGCCGCAGGCCCCTGGGGAGACCCGCCATGCATCCCATCCTCGTCGAACTGTTCGCACGCCCCGTCGGCTGGCTGCTGATCGCCGGCACCCTGGTCATGATCGGCATCGGGATCGGCGTCCCGCTGTTCATCCGCAAGCGCGAGCGCGCGGAAGAAGAAGCGGCGCGGGCCCGCGGCGACGCGCCCCGGCCACGCGGACCTTGACCGCCGCCACGCCGGGGGCGTGACCCCGGGCACGCTCCGTGCGAGGATCGGCCCGGGTTCCAGCAGCAACGGGTGAGTGATGCGCATCGGTCTCGTGGTCGATTCCGCCTGCGACCTGCCAAGCGACTTCTTCGAGCGCGAGCGGGTCGACATCCTTCCGATCACCGTCCGCATCGGCTACGCCGTGCAGGCCGACCACCGGGACGAGGCGCATACCCTGGCCTTCCTGGAGTCGCACATCGCCGAGCGCGGCGCCAGCGCCGAGACCATTCCGTACGCGCCCGAGCAGATCCGCGACCTGTTCCTCGAGCGCCTGGTGGTCGACTACGACTACGTCTTCTGCATGACCATCACCGGATCGCGAAGCCCGATCTTCGCCAATGCGCAGAAGGCGAGCTACATGATCCTCAACGACTACAAGCAGCCGCGCGCGGCCGCCGGCAACACCACGCCGTTCTCGCTGCGCGTGATCGACACGCGCAACCTGTTCTGCGCCCAGGGCATCCTGCCGGTGGAAGCCGCCCGCCTGCGCGCCGCGGGCGAACAGCCGCTGCGCATCCGCACCCGCCTGGAAGAGCTGGCGGCCAGCACCTACGGCTACCTGGTGCCGCGCGACCTGTACTACATCCGCAACCGCGCGCGCGCCAAGGGCGACCGCAGCGTCAGCCTCTTCAGCGCCGCGCTGGGCACCGCGCTGGACATCAAGCCGGTGCTGCGCTGCCATCGCGGGGAGACCGGCCCGGCGGCCAAGATCAAGGGCTTCGAGCCCGCGGCGGAGAAGATGTTCGACTTCGCGGCCGCGCGCGTGCAGGCCGGCCTGCTGACGCCGACCGTGACCCTCTGCTACGGCGGCCGCCTGGAGGAAATGCGCGCGCTGCCCGGCTACGAGCGCCTGCGCAACGCCTGCGCCGACCAGAACGTCGACGTGTTCGAGAGCGTCATGAGCACGACCGGCATGGTCAACGTCGGGCGCGGCGCGGTGGTGGTGGGCTTCGCCGCCCGGGAGCACGCCTTCGCCTGAGGCCGGGCCACGCCGCTTTAACGGAGCGGCGCTAGAGTGGGCCGATCGCGACGGACAGGACCGCCATGGCCACCCGCTACTTCATCGCCATTCCCGACCCCGAGGCCGCCCGCGCCGCGGGCGAGTTCGCGTTCACCGCGCACGGCGCCGAGGGCTTCGCGCGCGACCTGCAGGAGGCACTGCGCGGCGACGAGCTGTTCGAGCGCTGGCGGGCCACCCAGGACGCGCCCGACGAGGTCGATCCGCTGCTGGGCGCCACCGATCCGGCGGCGCGCGTCGAGGGCGTGCAGCGCGAGACCCGCATCGAGCTGGTCGCCACCACCCGCCTGCGCGGCGATGTCTTCAAGCACCGCATGCGCCTGCTCGCCGGCAGCGCCTGAGAGCTGCGCGACGTCCGTGTCGGCTGAACCGGGCCCGCGGCCGCGGGCGATGCTGGCGTGGCGGGGCGGCAAGGACGCGGCCTGTGCGCTGCACACGCTGCGCCGGCGGGGCGGGGTCGAGGTCGTGGGCCTGCTGGCCACCGTCACCGGGGACGAAGCGCGCTCGTCGATGCAGTGGGTGCGCGTGGACGTGCTGCGCGCGCAGGCCGCGGCCGCGGGCCTGCCGCTGCTCGAATCCAGGATCCCGCCGGGCTGCGACAACGCGCGCTACGAGGCCGCGCTCGCCGATGCCCTGGCGACGGCCCGTGCGCGCTGGCCGGGGATCGACGGCATCGCCTTCGGGGACCTGTTGCTCGCCGACATCCGCGCCTGGCGGGAAGCGCTGTGCGAACGCCTGGGCTGGAGCGCGCTGTTCCCCCTGTTCGACGCCGACACCGCGGGCCTCGCGCGCGACATGCTGGCCGGCGGCCTGCGCGCCGCGCTGTGCTGCGTGGACACCGAGCAGCTCGACGCCGCCTTCGCCGGCCGCGGCTTCGATGCCGCCCTGCTGGACGCCCTGCCCGCCGCGGTCGATCCCTGCGGCGAGCGCGGCGAATTCCACACCTGCGTCTCCGACGGCCCGATGTTCGCCGCGCCGCTTGCACTGGAGCGCGGTGGCACGGTGCTCCGCGACGGGCGCTTCGCCTGCACCGACTTCCGGCTGGCGGACCGAGGCGCGGCCCGGCGCGGGTCGTCGCGCGGGCCGCGGCCACGGACGCCCGCCTAGGCGGCGTGCAGCGCCCTGGCGTGGTGCGCGACGTGCTCGCCGATGAAGCTGGCGATGAAGTAGTAGCTGTGGTCGTAGCCGGGCCGCATGCGCAGCTCAAGCGGATGGCCGGCGGCCTCGCAGGCGGCCTGCAGCAGCTGCGGGCGCAGCTGGCCCTCGAGGAACTCGTCGGCCTCGCCCTGGTCGACCAGCAGCGGCAGCTTCTCCTCCGCCGACTTCACCAGCTCCACCGCGTCGTACCGCTTCCAGGCCTCGCGGTCGTCGCCGAGGTAGGCCGACAGCGCCTTCTGGCCCCAGGGCACCTGGCTCGGCGCCACGATCGGCGAGAACGCGGACACGCTGCGGTAACGGCCGGGGTTGCGCAGGGCGATGGCCAGCGCGCCGTGGCCGCCCATCGAGTGCCCGCTGATCGCGCGGCGGTCGCTGGCCGCCGGGTCGCTTTCGACCCAGGCCGGCAGCTCGTCGACGATGTAGTCGTACATGCGGTAGTGCTTCGCCCACGGCTCCCGGGTGGCGTTGACGTAGAAGCCCGCGCCCTTGCCCAGGTCGTAGCCCTCGGCGTCGGCGACGTCGTTGCCGCGCGGGCTGGTGTCCGGCGCGACGAGGATGATCCCGTGCTCCGCGGCGTAGCGCTGGGCCCCGGCCTTGGTGATGAAGTTCTGTTCGGTGCAGGTCAGGCCCGAGAGCCAGTACAGCACCGGGCAGGGGCCCTCCTCCGCCTGCGGCGGGAAGTACACGCCCACGGTCATGTCGCAGCCCAGCACCTCCGAGCGGCGGCGGTAGACGTCCTGCCAGCCGCCGAAGCACGCGCGATGTTCAATTCGTTCCAAGACACACCTCATCAGACTCTGTAGGAGCGGCCACGGCCGCGAACATGGTCGGGCCGACCTCCCCTATCGCGGCTGTAGCCGTTCCTACAGGGGGTGGCCGGACCGGTGGAAGCATGCGCTCAGTAGCGGATCACCGTGCGGATCGACTTGCCTTCATGCATCAGGTCGAAGGCCTCGTTGATGCGCTCCAGCGGCAGGGTGTGGGTGACGAAGGGCGCCAGTTCGATGTCGCCCTTCATCGCGTCCTCGACCATGCCGGGCAGCTCGCTGCGGCCCTTCACGCCGCCGAAGGCGGTGCCCATCCACTTGCGGCCGGTGACCAGCTGGAACGGACGGGTGCGGATCTCCTGCCCCGCGCCGGCCACGCCGATGATCACGCTCTGGCCCCAGCCGCGGTGCGCGCACTCCAGCGCGGCGCGCATCACGTCCACGTTGCCGATGCACTCGAAGCTGTGGTCCACGCCCCAGCCGGTCATCTCCACGATCACCTGCTGGATCGGCCTGTCGTGGTCCTTCGGGTTCACGCACTCGGTGGCGCCCATCCGCGTCGCCAGCTCGAACTTCGACGGATTGGTGTCGATGGCGATGATGCGGCCCGCCTTCGCCTGCCTCGCGCCCTGGATCACCGCCAGGCCGATCGCGCCGAGGCCGAACACGGCCACGCTGTCGCCTTCCTGGACCTTGGCGGTGTTGTGCACCGCGCCGATGCCGGTGGTCACGCCGCAGCCGAGCAGGCAGGTGTGCTCGGGGTTCGCCTCCGGATTCACCTTCGCCAGCGACACTTCGGCCACCACGGTGTGTTCGGCAAACGTCGAGCAGCCCATGTAGTGGTAGACCGGCTGGCCGTTGTAGCTGAAGCGGGTGGTGCCGTCGGGCATCACGCCCTTGCCCTGGGTGGCGCGCACGCTCACGCACAGGTTGGTCTTGCCGGACTTGCAAAACAGGCAATCGCCGCATTCGGCGGTGTACAGCGGGATCACGTGGTCGCCCGGCTTGACGCTGGTCACGCCTTCACCCACTTCGACCACGATGCCCGCGCCTTCATGGCCGAGCACCGCCGGGAACACGCCTTCCGGGTCTTCGCCGGAAAGGGTGAACGCATCGGTGTGGCAGAGCGCGGTGTGGGTGATCCTCACCAGCACCTCGCCTTTCTTCGGACCTTCCAGATCCAGTTCGACGATCTGCAACGGCTTTCCGGCTTCAAACGCAACGGCGGCACGGGTTTTCATGGTGGTACTCCTGCAAGGCGGGGTGAAGTGAAATGGGGAAGGCGGCACGCCGGTGGCGTGGTTCAACGGTGGCGGGTCATTTCAGATAGGAGCGGATCAGCCCGGTTATCTCGGCGACGCGGGCGGCGCGTTCCTGATCGCTGTGGGCGGCGTGGCCGAACTGTTCGCGCAGATGCGATTCCAGCACCTCGCTCATCAGGCCGTTGACCGCGCCACGGATTGCCGCGATCTGTTGCAGCACGGGCGCGCAATCGGCGCCGGCTTCCAGCGCGCGTTCCAGTCCTTCGCACTGACCGCGGATGCGGCGGATGCGGCTCAGGACCTTCTTCTTTTCCTCGGGTGAATGGGGCATGCGCTGAACGGATTGGATACTGTAGGGC
>JAAZHF010000400.1 GCA_012510865.1 Gammaproteobacteria bacterium | reverse complement strand
GACGAGGACGAACATGCGGCCCACCACGCGGCGAAGGAATCCGGCAAGGAAGACGCCGACAAGGCCACGCAGGAAGGCAAGTGTGGCGAAGGCAAGTGCGGCGGATCCGGTTCCTGCGGCGGCGCCGCCTGAGGCCCGCGGTTCCCGGGCGGCGCGCCTGCGCCCGCCCGGGCGAGGCATGAGCCCTGCCCTCCTGCCCCCGCGCGCGGTGGGGCTCGGCCTGCGGCGCGCCCTCCTGGCCGACCTGCTCGCCGCGCCGGCGGGCAGCTTCGACTTCCTGGAAGCCGCGCCGGAGAACTGGATCGACGTCGGCGGGGCGCCCGGGGAGGCTTTCGCCGGGCTCGCCGCCCGCCATCCGCTGGCCTGCCACGGCCGGTCGCTGTCCCTCGGCGGGCCGGCGCCGCTGGACGAGACCTTCCTGGAACGGCTCCGGCGCTTCCTCGACCTCCACCGGGTGGCGCTGTACAGCGAGCACCTGAGCGCCTGCAGCGACAGCCTCGGCCAGCTCTACGACCTGATGCCGCTGCCCTTCAGCGAGGAGGCCGTGCACCACGTGGCGGCCCGCATCCGCCGCGCGCAGGACGTGCTCGGCCGGCGCATCGCGGTCGAGAACATCTCCTACTACGCGCGCCTGCCGACCGGCGGCGGCGCCACGCCGATGTCCGAGCTCGAGTTCATCCGCGCGGTGCTCGCCGAGGCCGATTGCGAGCTGCTGCTCGACGTCAACAACATCGTGGTCAACGCCACTAACCACGGATACGACGCCAGCGCTTTCCTGCACGGACTGCGCGGCGCGCGCATCGCCTGCATCCATGTCGCCGGCCACCGCGACGCGGCGCCCGGCCTGAAGATCGATACCCACGGCGCGGCCGTCGCCGACCCCGTGTGGGACCTGCTCGCCGAGGCCTACGCGCTGTTCGGCCCGCGCCCGACCGTGCTCGAGCGCGACTTCGACTTCCCGCCCTTCGAGGAACTCCTGGGCGAGCTCGCCACCGTCCGCGGGCGCCTGGCCGCGGCGCCGGAGCGCAGCCGTGCAGCCTGACGCCCCCTCGGAGGGCATCGGCGCGCCCGCCCTGGCCCGGCAGCAGCCCTCCACGGCCGCGCCCGAGGCGCTGCGCGCGCAGCAGGATGCGTTCGCGGCCCATCTGCGCGACCCGGAGCGGAACCCGCCGCCGCCGGGCATCGATCGCGACCGGATGCGGGTCTACAGCGACCTGTTCTTCAACAACATCTCGCGGCTGCTGGCGGGCAATTTCCCGGTGATCCGCCGGATCCGCGGCGCGGCCTGGAACGACCTGGTGCGGGCGTTCTACCGCGGCCACGGCTGCCGCACGCCGCTGTTCCCCGAACTGCCGCGGGAATTCGTGCGCTGGCTCGAGGAGAGCGACGGCCACGAACCCTGGCTGGCGGAACTTGCGCACTACGAGTGGGTCGAGCTCGCGCTGCTGACCTGCCAGGCCCGCCCCGACGCGCTTGCGCACGACCCGATCGACGCCCCGGGGGCCGACCCGGCGCGGCGGCTCCTCGAGGGATGCCCCCTGGTGGCGCCGCTGGCCTGGCCGCTTGCCTACGCCTGGCCGGTCCACCGCATCGGCCCGGACTGGACGCCGGACGCCGCGCCGGCCGAACCGACGCTGCTGCTCCTGCACCGCGGGGACGGCGGCAGGGTCCGCTTCCACGTGCTGAGCCCGCTGGCCTGGCGGCTGCTCGGGCGCCTGTCCGAGGCGCCGTCCCTGGACGGCCGCGCGCAGCTCGAGGCCCTCGCCGCGGAGGCCGGCGTGGCCCACGACGACGGCTTCGTCGCACAGGGCGCGGCCATGCTGGCGCGCTGGCATCGCGAGGGCAGCGTCATCGGCGTGCGCGCATGAGGCCGGTCCACCCACTCGGCTAGACTAGCGCCGGTGACCACCGACCCCACGCCCCCCGCGGCCAGCCCCGCCTTCGCTCCCATGTCCTCGCGCTTCCGCGGCTACCTCCCGGTGGCGGTGGACGTGGAAACCGGCGGCTTCGACTGGAACCGCCACGCGCTGCTCGAGATCGCCGTGCTGCCGATCGACCTCGACGAGGCCGGGCGCTATGTTCCGGGCGAGGGCGCGAGCGCGCACCTGGTTCCGGCCCCAGGCACCGAGATCGACCCGAAGTCGCTGCAGATCACCGGCATCGACCTCGACCACCCGTTCCGCTTCGCCAAGCCGGAGCGCGAGGCGCTGGACCACGTCTTCGCGGCGGTGCGCGCAGCGGTGCGCAAGCACGGCTGCCAGCGCGCGATCCTCCTCGGCCACAACGCGCACTTCGACCTGAACTTCCTCAACGCCGCGGTCGCGCGCACCCAGCACAAGCGCAATCCCTTCCACCCCTTCAGCGTCTTCGACACCGTGACCCTGGCCGGCCTGGCCTACGGCCAGACCGTGCTGGCGCGCGCGGTGCAGGCGGCCGGCATGGAGTGGAACAGCGACGAGGCGCACTCGGCGGTGTACGACACCGAGCGCACGGCGCAGCTGTTCTGCGCGATCGCCAACTCCTGGGGCCGCTTCGCCGCGCCTGCCGCGGCGCCGTCGCCCTCCGGAGATGCCGCGCCCTAGAGCCTCTGCCGGACCGCCT
>JAAZHF010000037.1 GCA_012510865.1 Gammaproteobacteria bacterium | reverse complement strand
CGCCCGAAAGGGTGCGCACCAGGAGGTCCTCGGGCGCCGGCGCGGTGGCCGGGGCGGCGACGTCGGCGGCGAAGCGGGCCTCGAGCTCGCGCAGCTGGCGCTCGCGCTCGGCCGCGATCTCTTCCGGCGTCCGCGGCCCTCCGTCCAGGCCGGTCGGATCGTCGATGTCGCCGCCGGAGGCGCCGGCGTACGGGCCCGGTGCGGCCGACACCGGTGCGCGCCGGCGCGCCGGGCCGGGCGCGGACTCGACCGCCTCCAAGCGCTGCTCGAGCCGGGCGAGCGCCTCCCTGTCGACCGCGTCTCCTCCCTCCCTGTCCCAGAGCAGGCTCGCCACCAGGGCGAGCACCGCGGCCCCCGCGATCAACCAGGGCAGGCGCTCCCCGCTTCCCTTCCCGTTCGTACTCGAACCCATGTCCTCTCCGGCAGTCGCTGGTGTCGTCAACGCTCCACTGTAAACGCAAACCGGGCTCCCTCGCGCCCACCATCCGGTGCCGTATCGACCGATGCTATGCTCGCCGCATCCCACTCCGGAGACAGCAATGGGTCGTGGAACCACCGTCCTCCTGGCGTTGCTCGCGGTCCTGCTCGCCGCCTCGTGCTCGAGCGGCCCGGTCCGCCGCATCTCCGAACCGGCCGCCAGCATCCAGCAGCTCACCGTCCAGGCGGACGGCAGCTGGTCGGTCAGCCTTCGGCTGCAGAATTTCAGCAGCATCCCCATGCGCTTCGAAGCGGTGGACCTGGAACTCGAGGTGGGCGGACAGCCGGCCGGCGCGCTGCGCCACGACGCGGCGCTGGAGATCGGCCCGGAGTCCGCCGACGTGGTCGAGGTCGCGCTCGACCCCGGATCGAAGGCCCGGATGCTGCTCGCCGACGCGCTCGCCTCGGGTCGCGGCGTCGACTACGGGTTCGAGGGCAGCATCCGCGCCGCCCCGGCCGACCGGGGCTCGGCCCGCAGTTACACGGTGAAGCGCAGCAGCGCGCTCAGCCCCACCCCCGGACTTCCCGGGGTGCTGCGCTGACGCGCGCCCCGGCATCCCGACCTGCCACAGGACCCTTCGACGATGAGCCAGTACACCGCCCCCCTCGACGACATCCGCTTCATCCTCGACGACGTGCTGGACGCGCAGTCGCAGTTCGCGCGCCTCGGCCACGCGGAGGTCACGCCCGACGTCGTCGATGCCGTGCTCGAGGAGGCGGCGCGGTTCACCGGCACGGTGCTCGCCCCGCTCAACGCCGTCGGCGCCGCGCAGGGCTGCCGGCACGATCCGGCGACCGGCGAGGTCACCACGCCGGAGGGCTTCAAGGCCGCGTACCGGCAGTTCGTCGAAGGGGGATGGCCGGGCCTGACCGCCGATCCGAAATACGGTGGCCAGGGCCTGCCACACCTGCTGGGGCTCTCGGTCAGCGAGATGATCAACGCCGCCAACCTGGCCTGGGGCAACTTCCCGCTGCTGTCGCACGGCGCCGTCGAAGCGCTGGTGCAGCACGGCGAGGACTGGCAGAAGGAGGTGTTCCTGCCGCCGCTGGTCGAGGGCCGCTGGACCGGCACCATGTGCCTCACCGAACCCCACTGCGGCACCGACCTGGGCCTGCTGCGCACCCGCGCGGAACCCAACGCCGACGGCAGCTACGCCATCACCGGCACCAAGATCTTCATCACCGCCGGCGAGCACGACTTCACCGGGAACATCGTGCACCTGGTGCTGGCCAAGCTCCCCGACGCGCCGCCGGGGGCCAAGGGCATCTCGCTGTTCGCGACGCCCAAGTTCAAGGTCGCGCGCGACGGCAGCGTCGGGGAACGCAACGCGGTGCGCTGCGGATCGATCGAGCACAAGATGGGCATCAAGGGCTCGGCCACCTGCGTGATGAACTTCGATGGCGCCCAGGGCTGGCTCGTGGGCGAGGCGCACGGCGGACTCAAGGCGATGTTCACCATGATGAACTCCGCGCGCCTGGGGGTGGGCCTCCAGGGCCTGGGCCTGTCCTCGCGCGCCTACGAGAACGCGCTGCGCTATGCCCGCGAGCGCCTGCAGTCGCGCTCGCTGACCGGGCCGAAGTTCCCGGAGAAGCCGGCCGACCCGATCATCGTCCACCCCGACGTGCGCCGGATGCTGCTGTCGGTCAAGGCGCTCACAGAGGGCATGCGCATGATGGCGATGCACGCCGGCTACCTGCTCGACGATGCCGCGCATGCACGCGACCCCGCGGTGCGGGAGCGCGCCGAGACCCTCGTCGGGTTCCTCACGCCGATTTCCAAGGCCTGCCAGACCGAGTGGGGCATCGAGAACACCTACAACGCCCTGCAGTGCTTCGGCGGACACGGCTACATCGCCGAGCACGGGATGGAGCAGCTGGCGCGCGACGCCCGCATCACCACGCTCTACGAAGGCACCACCGGCATCCAGGCGATGGACCTCATCGGGCGCAAGACCGCCTCCTCGCGCGCCGCCGGGCTGAAGCTGTTCCTCGAGGACGTCGAGGCCTTCTGCTCGGCGCACGCCGACGACGCGGAGCTCGGGGCCGACGTCGCCACCCTGCGCGACCGCTGCCGGGAATGGACCGCGCTGACCACGGACATCCTTGGTGCCGCGGCCGGCAATCCCGACGAACTGGGCGCCGCCGCCTGGGACTATCTCTTTTACTCGGGGTACGTCGTGGTGGCCTACTGGTGGCTGCGCGCCAGCGCGGCCGCGCGCGCCTCGTCGCGGCCGGAGGCGTTCAAGGCGGCCAAGCGCGCCACCGCCCGCTTCTACTTCGACCGCATCCTGCCGCGCACGCTGGCGCACGCGGCGGCGATCCGGGCGGGCGCGGGGCCGCTCATGGACCTGCCGGCGGATCGCTTCGACGCCTGACCGCAGGGCCTACACAAGGGTTCTCCGCGGGGGTATACACTGCTGTTCCCATGGAAACCGACAGAGCGCGGCTCCGCCTCGTCAGCAGCATGGACTCCCCGCCGTCGGCGGTGGCCGGACGCACGGTCGGCACGGGGGTCCCGGCGCTGGGCAAGGTGCGCCTGCTGGCCCTGGACGCCCACGGCCGCGCACTGGACTGGATGAGCTGGCAGGAGGCGACCTGCCTCTACGTGCGCGGCGCCGTCGCATGGACCCTGGGCGAACCCTGCCTCGCGGTCCGGGGCGGCACCAGCCGCGCCACCGGCGCACGCAGCATCGTCGAACTGCATCCCATCGTGGCCGCGCGCGGCCACGCCCATGCGCGCGCGATCGACCCGACGCCGGCGCTCACCAACAGTGCCCTGTTCGCGCGCGACCAGCTCCTGTGCATGTACTGCGGGCAGTCGTTCGCGCGCCAGCAGCGCACGCGCGACCACGTGCAACCGGTGTCGCGCGGCGGCGCCGACACCTGGGAGAACGTGGTCGCCGCGTGCTTCACCTGCAATTCGCGCAAGGGCGGCCGCACGCCGGCGCAGGCATCGATGCCGCTGCTCGCCATCCCCTACCGGCCGAGCTGGATCGACCACCTGCTCCTGTCCAACCGCAACATCCTGGCCGACCAGATGGCCTTCCTCTCCAGCCAGCTGCCGAAGCGGCGCAGGCACTGAGGCACGCGGCCCGCCTGCAGGCACGCCGCCCCTGCCGGCGTGCGCGTTGACGGCGGTTGCCCTCTCCGCAACACTCAGCTGCTTCACACGTCTGGAAGCATGCCCAATGTCGCTGACCCTTGGCCTGACCGGCATGGATCCCGCCACCGAGGCGGCGCTCAAGGCCACCTTCATCGAGGCCAACGTCCGCCTCGGCGGGCGCTGGTCGCTGGTTCCCGACGCCGAGGCCGGGCACGTGGTCGTCGACATGGACAGCATGTACGGCCCGATGAGCTGGCTGCGCCTGCACGCGGCGGGCCGCCAGGTGATCGGCCTGACGTCCGCACCGCGCACGCAGACCGATTACCGGCTTGGCCGCCCCTTCGACACCGCCCAGCTGGCCGAGCTCCTGGCCTCGATCGAGCGCGCGGCGGGCGGCGACGTGCAGGCGCCCGCGGTGGGCGATCCAGACGCGACCGCCCCCGCAGACACGCCGGCGGACGCGCCTGCAGCGGAGGCGGCTCCCGCTCAGCCGCCGGTGGCGGAGGCCGCGCAAGCGCCCGCGGTGGAGACCGTCGAAGAACCGGCGGAAGCGCCCGCCGACACGCCGGACGCGGTGCCCCCTGCCGAGCCCGCTGCCGGGCCTGCTGCCGAGTCCGCTCGCGGGCCTGGTCCCGGTCCGGCTGCCGCGTTCGTGGACCAGGCGGCGACGAACGGGATGCCGGAAGCGTCCAGCGCGCCGGACGCGCCCGTCCCGGCCCCGCCGCCCGCCGCCGCACCGACCGAAGGGACCCTCGCCGCCTGGCTCCAGCCGGGCGCCCTCGAGGGCCGCTTCCGCTTCGGCCGAAGCGCCGGGCCCACGCTGCTGATCGACACCGCCGCCGACGCCTGGTTCGGCCCCACGCCGCTCAAGCCGACCGCGGGGTATTTCGGCATCACCATCCGGAAGTCCGAGTTCGAGCCCCTGGACGACGCGGCCTGGGACCGCGAGACCGCGGGCGCGGGCGAGGCGCAGCCCCTGTCCCGGCTGCGCTGGCTGGGCGGCCTGCTGGCCGGCGGCGGAGCCCTGCTCCCTGGCGTGGACCCGGAGGGCCGGTTCCAGCTGCTGAAGTGGCCGCAGACCGAACGCGAGTACCCGCGCCACTTCCGCATCGCGACGCAGATGATGAAGGGGCCGGCGACGCTGGCCGGGATCGCCGAAGCCAGCGGCGTTCCCGAGGCCGACGTGGCGGACTTCATCAACGCCAACCTGGCCACCGGGTTCGCCGCCGCGGTGGTCGAGGCACCGGAACCGCCGGTGGAACCCGCGAAGCCGCGCGGCGGACTCCTCGGCCGCCTGCGCAACCGCTGAATGGGCGCCACGGGGCCTGCGGCCCGCCCCACGCACCGCAGTACGCCGCCTCGCCTTACAATGCGCGGATGATCGACTCCACGCGCTATCCGCGCCTCTCGCGCATCGACACCCCGGCCCACCTGCGGACGTTCGACGAGGCCGAGCTGCCGGCCATCGCCGACGAACTGCGCGCCTACCTCATCGAATCGGTGGGCAGGAGCGGCGGCCACTTCGGCGCCGGCCTGGGCGTGGTCGAGCTGACCACCGCCCTGCACTACCTCTACGACACGCCGGACGACCGCATCGTGTGGGACGTGGGCCACCAGGCCTACCCGCACAAGATCCTGACCGGCCGCCGCGACAGCATCCACACCGTCAAGCAGAAGGGCGGCGTCGCGCCCTTCCCGAAGCGGGAGGAAAGCGAGTACGACACCTTCGGCGTGGGCCACTCCTCCACGAGCATCTCGGCGGCGCTGGGCATGGCGATCGCCAACGCGCGGGCCGGCAACGAGCGCAAGGTGGTGGCGGTGATCGGCGATGGCGCGATGACCGCCGGCATGGCCTTCGAGGCGCTCAACCACGCCGGGGGCATGGAGCCCGAGCCGAACCTGCTGGTCGTGCTCAACGACAACCGCATGTCGATCAGCGAGAACGTCGGCGGCCTGACCAAGATGCTGGGCCGCGCGACCGGAAGCCATACCCTGAACGCCCTGCGCGAGGGCGGCAAGAAGCTGCTCGGCGACAAGAACAAGCCGCCCGCGCGCTTCGTGCGCCGCTGGGAAGAGCACTGGAAGGGCATGTTCGTGCCCTCGACGCTGTTCGAAGAGATGGGCTTCCACTACACCGGGCCCATCGACGGGCACGACATCCGCGCCCTGGTGTCGGCGCTGAAGCTGGTGCGCACCCTCAAGGGCCCGCAGCTGCTGCACGTGATCACCACCAAGGGCAAGGGCTACGAGCTCGCCGAGGGCGACCAGATCGGCTACCACGCCGTCTCGCCGTTCAACCCCGACCTCGGCGTGGTGTCCAAGCCGGGCGCGGTGAAGAAGGCGACCTATACCGACGTGTTCGGGGACTGGCTGTGCGACATGGCCGCCGCCGACCGCTCGCTGATGGGCATCACCCCGGCCATGCGCGAAGGGTCCGGCCTGGTGCGCTTCAGCCGGGAGTACCCCGAGCGGTATTTCGACGTCGCGATCGCCGAGCAGCACGCGGTCACGCTCGCCGCCGGGATGGCGTGCGAGGGCGCGAAGCCCGTGGTGGCGATCTATTCCACCTTCCTGCAGCGCGGCTACGACCAGCTGGTGCACGACGTCGCCCTGCAGGAGCTCGACGTGCTGTTCGCGATCGACCGCGGCGGCGTGGTCGGTCCCGACGGCGCGACCCACGCCGGCAACCTCGACCTCAGCTACCTGCGCTGCGTCCCAAACATGGTGGTGATGGCGCCCGCCGACGAAAACGAATGCCGGCAGATGCTGTCCACCGGCTTCCGCTTCCAGGGTCCGGCCGCGGTGCGCTATCCGCGCGGAAGCGGCCCCGGCGTGGCCATCGATCCCGCGCTGGATACGCTTCCCATCGGCAAGGCGCAGCTGCGCCGCGAGGGCTCGCGCCTCGCCCTGCTCGCCTTCGGCGCCACCGTGCAGGCGGCCGAGGCGGTGGGCGCCGAGCTCGGGCTGACCGTGGTCAACATGCGCTTCGTGAAGCCGCTCGACCGCGAGATGGTGCTCGGACTCGCAGGCCGCCACGAAGGCTTCGTGACCATCGAGGACAACGTGGTCATGGGCGGCGCAGGCTCCGGCGTGTCCGAGCTGCTGGCCGCGGAGGGCGTGCTGCTCCCGGTGCTCCACCTCGGCCTGCCCGACGCCTTCCAGCACCACGCCAGCCGCGAGGACCTCCTGGCCGAGGCCGGCATCGACGCAGCCGGCATCCGCGCCTCCCTGCTCCGCCGCTGGCCGGAGCTGCTGGTCGCCCCGGCCGGCGTCGCCGCGCGCAGCGCCGCTGTCTGAGCTGCCTCCAGCGCGGCCGGCGCGGCCCTATACTGCGCATGCCGGCGGAAACCCGCCGGCACGGACCGCACAGGGGGCGATGTTGCAGGAGGCACAGACCGAGCGCGATCGCCGCGCACGGATGAACGTGTTCGGCTCCGCCAGCGCGCGGGCCGCGCTGCCGCGGCGCATCTACCGTTACCGCATGATCGGCATGGGCCTGGGCGCGGTGGCGATCGCCGCTGTGCTCGTGGAACTGGAGGCCGGACCGGTCCGGTGGACGCTCTGCCTGGCCACCGGCCTGCTCTGGCCCCACCTGGCGCGCTGGCTCGCGGACCGCAGCAAGGATCCGTTCGCCGCCGAGCAGCGCAACCTCGTGCTGGATTCGGCGATCGCGGTGGCCTGGGTGCCGCTGATGCACTTCAACCTGTTGCCCAGCGTCCTGCTGGTGGCGCTCTCGGCGGCGGACAAGATCAATACCGACATCCCGGGCCTGCTCAAGCGCACCCTCCTGCCCTCCCTCGCCGCGCTGCTGGCGACCGGCCTGGCCACCGGCTTCGCCTTCGATCCCGCGTCCAGCACCACGGTCATCCTCGCCAGCCTGCCCATGCTGCTGATCCATTCGCTGGTGGTCGGGCAGGCGCGCCTGCAGCTGGTGCGCAAGATCCTCTACAAGAACCAGGAGCTCGACCGCCTCGGCCGCACCGACGTGGTCACCGGGCTGGCGCTTCGCGGGCACTGGGAGGCGAGCGCCGCGGCTGCGCTCGACGACGCGCGCGACCCCGAGCGCCCGGCCTGCCTGCTGCTGATCGACGTGGACGGATTCAAGCGCGTGAACGACCTGCACGGGCACGTCGCCGGCGACGCCCTGCTGCGCGAAGCCGGCGCGGTGCTGCGCGCGATGCTGCGCGAGGGGGACCTGGCCGGCCGCTACGGCGGCGACGAATTCGCGGTGGTCTGCCCGGGCACCGGGATGGGCGAAGCCGCGAAATTGGCGGAGGCCTACCGGAGCGCGATCGAGGCTATCCAGCTGCCGCAGGCCGGCGGCATGTCGTTCTCGGTCAGCATCGGGCTGGCCGCGGCGCGCCCGGGGCTGGGGCGCATCGAAGACTGGATCCATGAGGCCGACCGGGCGCTGTACCGGGCCAAGCGCAGCGGCCGCAACCGGATCCTGCGCGCCGATCAGGGCGTTTCGACGTCGTAGCCGCGCTCGCGCAGGCGGGCAAGCAGGCCGTCGTCACCGAGCAGGTGGTGCATCGGCAGGGTGGCGAAGCTGGCCTCGTGGTCGCGAAGCGCCTCCGTTGCGTTCGCAAGCCACGCCTCGCGGGCTCGCTCCGGCAGGTCGTCGACGCCCAGGCGCCGGGCCAGCGCGCTGCGGGTCACCGCGTCCTGGCAGGCGACCCGGTGGTCGCGATGCGGGATCGCGCGCAGCGCGTCGATGTCGCCGACCGCCCAGGCGTTGGCGCGCGCGCGCATCGCGTCCAGGTCGCTCTCGATGCGATCCAGCGTACCCGCGAAGCAGTCGCGGTCGTCCAGCTCGCTTTCGCGCAGTTCGCGCAGCGCGGCCCGGGGATCGTCCACCACCAGCCGGACCACCGTGTCCACCTGCGGCACCCCGGCCTCGCGCCGCGCACGACGTACCACGCCCTCCACCAGGCCGCCGTCCACCAGCCCGGAGCGCCGCAGGGCGGCCTCGTACAGCTCGTGTGCCGCCAGCAGCGGCCGCCGCTTCTCGACCCCGCGGTCGCGGCCCATGTAGCGCGCCTTGAGCACTGCCCAGCGTGCGTGGAGCCCGGGCCCGACGACCTCGGCCAGCGGGCGTCCACCGGGGTTGTTGCGCGCGCGCAGCATGGCGGGCACCAGCGCCATGCCGCGGAAGAAGCCCACGTCCGCGTCCACCCGGACCGAGGGCGGCGCGATCACCACCTGCGACGCCGCGATGGCGGCCTCGACCTCGCCCGACATCCACTCCATCCGCCGCGGCAGCGGCGTGACCGTGCCGAGCACGCGGAGCACGTTCGGCCCGTTGCGCACGGTCCACAGTCCGGGCCCGGGCTGCGCGCCGGGGACCACCGGGGCCTCGAGGTCGACGAGCGACCCGGCATCCTCGGCCGGAGCCGGCGCAGGCTCCCCGGGCACCTGCGCATGCAGGGAGGCCATCGCCAGGAGCACGCCGAGGGTGGCCACGAGGGAGTGCCGGGGCGCGCATGCACGGGGCGACCGCATCGGGGTGTCCTGCCTCACTTTCCTGCGGCAGCGAGTGTACGACCGCCAGGAACGCAGGAGCCGCCGCCCTTCCGGAGGTCCGCATGGAGCAGGCCACTGATCCGGCCGACGGGAACGCTCGGCCCCAGGGCATCGCCGAGCAGTCCTTCGGCGTGCTCGAGCGCCTCGAAGTAGCGATGAAGCAGCAGGTCCGGCTCCCCGGCACGGAACGCCCACGCGGCTTCGTGGTAGCGGGCCGCGTCCCCGCCGAACAGGAGCGCCAGCGCCAGGAGCGCGGGAGCCGACGGTCCCGCCCGGGCGACCCGGCAGGCGTAGACCCCGCGCATGGTCCGCCCGTTGCCATCCTCGAATGGATGGATGGTCAACAGGACCTGGTAGGCCACCAGCGCCAGGCAGGCGAGCGCCTCCGGGCTCGCCGCGCGCGTGGTCGCATCGGAAATCGCGGCGAGTGCAATCCGCATCGCCGCCGGGACGTCGGCTGCCTGCGGCGGGGTGAACCGCGCGGTCAAGGGGTGGCCGGTCGCGAGCAGAACCTGGCCACGCCGCCAGGCCCAGCGGCCGCCCCCGGCATAGGCCGCCGCATCGCGGAGGAACCCAGCGGTCCCCGGCCCGCGGAACAGCCCGCACAGCTGCGCAAGCCCGTGGCGCGGCTCGAGGACAGGCGCGTCCGAGTCGAGTGCGCCGTGGTACAGCAAGGGGACCAGCGCCACGAACACGCGCGGATCGGAGGCCCTGACCGGGGAAGCGCGCCCCGCGAGGCGAAGCGCGTCGCGCAGCACGCGGCGCACCAAGTGCTCGCGCACGGCGAACGGAATCCTCATCTGCGCCGGCGATCGTAGACCTGGAACTCGTCCAGTTCCGTGGACACCTCGAGGCGCCGCCACTCCTGTCCATTCGGACGGGGATCGGGACCGACCGACGGGATCCCCCGCACCTGCGCGTCGGATCCACGCTGGCGCATGAACTCCGTGATCTGCGCGAGAATCCCCGCCGCATGCCGCCTGCGGTCGAAGTCCGGCGCGTAGCGCTGGATGAGGAAGTCGGCGTTGTGGTCGCCGAGCATCCGCGACATCTCCATCCTGGCTACGAACACGCCGGTCATGCCGCTCGCGTCTCCTCCACGGGCCCTGACGCGCTCGAGTTCCACGATGGCGTGCTGCTGGAGGGCATGAAGGGAGCCGGTAGTGGCTGCCGCGCCGAAGGCGGAAGACGCACGATCCAGATTGCCTCGGAACATCATTTGATGCCCAAGAAGGACGCCCGCCTTGGCATCCCGGTGGTTCCGGAGCGCATCCTCCAAGGCCTGGGTATCGTAGGTGTCGATCAGCTGGAGCTCCTCGGGCGTCGGATAGGCGTGCTTGTCGAGCCACGCCGCCTCGTCCGCGGAGAGGGCCAGCAGCTCCGGATTGGCGGCGTCCATGACCTCCTGCGCCGACATGCGGAATGAAGCCGACGTATCCGCGCGGCCGCCTCCGGCATCGGGGAGTGCATGCGTCCGGAAGGACCCGGCGACCTGGCTGGCAGGGCTGGCATCGTCCGCCAGCACCGCCGGGGTGGGACCCTCTTCCGCAAGAGGGTCCTCCGAGCAGCCGGTCGCCAGGGCGACCGCCGCGGCAAGGCCGATTGCCAGGCGCTTCCGGCTCACGGGAGGCACCCGTATTCCGCCGCGGCCAAGGCGACGGACCTGCACTTGCCCTCGTTCTGGGCGGCCGAATAGGCGCTTTGTGCGATCCATGCGATCGGTGGCTGCTCCAGCGCGATCCGGAACGCTGCGGCCTGGAGCCGGACGTGGGGCTCGAAGACCGGCCAGACCGCCGTAGGGATCCGGTCGCGCGCGTGCGTGATCATATCGACCTCCAATTGAGCGTCGCATCGGTGTTTTCCCGACTTGAACTCGCCGTAGCAGTGGTCATGGGCATTGCAGGCCTCCGTGAAGATATTTCCGAACGCTGCGCCCACCCCGTTCACCACGAGGAAGTCGGGGACGATTCCCGCGGTCGGCCCCGCGCCACACCCGTCCGCGGTCCTGGGCGGCGGATTGTTCAGGTCACAGCCCGACGGTGCCGACATGAGGACGCTGGGGCAGGTCGGCAGGAAGTCCTCGCATCCGAAGCCGTGGTACATGCAGTACTCCTCCGCGGTCGGCTGCGACGTCGACGCCCCGCCCCAGTAGCCGCCGCCACCTCCAGCGCTGCCGATGACCCAGCCGCCCAGCGTG
>JAAZHF010000399.1 GCA_012510865.1 Gammaproteobacteria bacterium | reverse complement strand
CGGGCGGCGCCGCGGGCTACGCGAACACCGAGAGCGGCCAGGTGGTTGCCCAGGCCTACATCCAGGCCTACAGCGACCTGGTGGCGCAGCTCGGCGGACTCCCGGCCGACGCCTCGGCCGCCAACGCCGCCCAGGCGGTGACCCTGAGCCGGCCCGGGCGCCTGCGGAAGGCGGCCGACGGCCGCGGCGGCGCGGTGCGCGACCTCGAGCCCGGGATGCTGCTCTACCCGACCGGCGTCAAGGAAGGCTCGATGTGGGAGGTCGAGGACGAGGTGGGCAACCGCGGCTGGGTCAACTCCGCCCAGCTCTCGAACGCCCGCTGAGCCTCAGATCGACTGCCACCACATCAGCAGTTCGTGCCACAGGCGCTTGAAGAACCCGGCCTCCGGCACTTCCTCGAGCGCCACCAGCGGCGCCTCGGCGACCAGCTTGCCGTCGAGCATCACCCGCACCTTGCCCACCGCCTCGCCGCGCGCGATCGGGGCGACCAGGGTGCGGGGCACGTCCATGCTCGGCTGCAGCCTGGCGTACTGGCCGCGCTGCATGCTCACCAGCAACGGCTCCGCCACGCCGAGGGCCAGCTCGTTGGACTGCCCCTTCCAGACCTTCTGCGTGGCCACGGGTTCTTCGGCGCCATACAGCTGGTGGGTCTCGAAGAAGCGGAAGCCCCAGTTGAGCAGGGCCTGGGAGTCGGCGGCGCGCTGCGATTCGCTGGTCGAGCCCATCACCACGGAGATCAGGCGCTGGTCGCCGCGCTTGGCCGAGGCCATCAGGCAGTAGCCGGCGCCCGAGTGGTGGCCGGTCTTGATGCCGTCCACGCTCTTGTCGCGCCACAGCAGGACGTTGCGGTTGCGCTGCGTGATCGGGCCGACCGTGAATTCCTTGATGGCGTTGTAGGCGTAGTGCTCGGGGAAGTCGCGCGCCAGCGCGCGGCCGAGCAGCGCCAGGTCGCGCGCGGTCGAATAGTGGTCCGGCGCGGAGAGCCCGGTGGCGTTCACGAAGTGGGTGCCCTTCATGCCCAGGCGCGCAGCGTGTGCGTTCATGAGCGAGGCGAACGCGGCCTCGGTGCCGGCGATGTGCTCGGCGAGCGCGATCGCGGCATCGTTGCCCGACTGCACCGTCATGCCCATCTCCATGTCGACCAGCTTCGCGGTCTTGTTGACCTCGAAGCCGCTGTAGCTGCCGTCGGTGCCCGCGCCACCGGTGCGCCAGGCGTTGACGGTCATCATCACGTCGTCGTCGGCGCTGATCTTGCCGGCCTTCATCTCCGCCGCCACGACGTAGCTCGTCATCACCTTGGTGATGCTCGCGGGCTCGACGCGCTCGTCGACGTTCTCGCCGGCCAGGACCCGACCCGTCGCGTAGTCCATCAGCAGCCACGCGGTGCCGGTCACCGCCGGCGCTTCGGGCACGGGCAGCTGGTCGCTGCCCACCGGCGCCGGCGCGGCGGGCGCGGGATCCTGGGCAAAGGCGAGGCCGAGCGTGGCGGCGGAAAAAGCGGCAAACAGCGCGACGCGGACGGCGTGGGCTTTCATCGGTCGGGGAACTCCGGCTACTTCGGGCCGGCCGCGGACGGTCGGCGTGGACAAGCGGTCATTCTAACCATCGCCCCTAGTCGCGCACGGGATGCGGTGCACCGAACCCGAGTCCCGCGACGCGGGCGCTGAGCTCGGCGACGCCGGCCGGCGCCACCGGGCCGATCCGCAGCCGCCAGACGGGCCTGCCGCTGGCGGTCCCGTCGTGCAGGCGCGCGCCGGCGATGCCCGCGGCATGCAGCATCGACAGCGCGCGCTCGGCGTTCGCGCGCGAGCCGAAGGCCGCGACCTGCAGCAGCACGTCGGTCGCGCCGGCGACCGGATCCGCGCTCGTGGCGGATGCGGGGAGCGGTGGAGCGCCGGGCGCGGGATCCGGCGTGCCTGGCCGCCCGGTGGCGACGCGCGCGCGGCGCGAGCGCATCCACGCGTCGAACTCGTCGGCGGTCATGGCGCGGCCGTCCTGGTGCATGTCGAAGCGCCAGCCGGACGCGTCGCCGGCACCGACCGCGGGCGCGCCGGCCGGCTCCGCCGGCAGCGACGCCAGGAGGCCGTCCATCGCGCTCGGGGCCGCGGCGGCGTCGGCCACGGCCAGCCGGGTGTCGTCGCGGTGGCGGGCGTCCTCGCCCGGCGACAGCGCCCGCACCTCGACCCGCGCCGTGCCGCGGGGGTGGACGCCGATCCGGACCGCGGCGGCGTAGCTGAGGTCGACCACCCGCCCCTCGTGGAACGGACCGCGGTCGTTCACGCGCACCACGACCGAACGCCCGTTCTCGAGGTTGGTCACGCGCGCGAAGCTCGGCAGCGGCAGGGACTTGTGGGCGGCGGTGAAGGCGTACATGTCGTACACCTCCTGGTTCGAGGTGCGGCGGCCGTGGAACTTCTGCCCGTAGTAGGACGCCAGGCCGGTTTCGACGAAGCCCTCGGGGTCGTCGATCACGCGGTAGGAATTGCCCAGCACCGTGTAGGTCGGCCCGTTGCCGTAGCGCGACCGCGGCAGGGCCACGACCTCCGGCTCCGGGATCGCGTCGACGTCGGGCAGGTAGTCCGGGATGGTGTCGGCGACGCCCGGCTTGTACAGGCCGCCGGCGACGTAGTCCCCGCGGGTGGACGGATCCTCCTGGGCCGGGGCGTACGGCGAGACCTTCGGGCCGCCGCGCGGCTCCGGGCGGATGCCGGCATCGGGGGACGGCGCCTTCTTCGGCGCGCCGGCGCATCCGGCGCCCAGCAGGACCGCGGCGGCCAACGCCCAGCCCGCGCGCCCGGCGCCCCACGGCCTCATGGGGTATCGCGCCCCGCGATCGCCTGCGCCAGCTGGTGCACCGCAAGCGAGTACATCGGCGATCGGTTGTAGCGGCTGATGACGTAGAAGTTCCGGTAGCCGAGCCAGTATTCGGGGCCATCCGCGCCGTCGAAGGACAGCAGGGTGGCGCCCTCCGCCACGGGCTCCCCGGGCAGCGGCCGGTAGCCGCGCTCGGCCAGCGACCACAGCGGATGCACCGGTTCGAGGTTGTCGGGCCTGAAGTCCTCCGCGCCCTCGTCGCGGCTCGCGCGCGCCACCACCGGCGCGCCGCGCTCCCAGCCGTGCACCACGAAGTAGTTCGCGATCGAGGCGAAGACGTCGGGCCGGTGCGTCAGCAGGTCGCGGCGTCCGTCGCCGTCGCCGTCGCGCGCCCACAGCCGGTAGCTGGACGGCATGAACTGCCCCATGCCCATGGCGCCGGCATAGCTGCCCTTGAGCTGCGTGATGTCGAGCTGCGGCTCCTCCTCGACCAGCGCGAAGAGCTGCGCGAGCTCGCCGGCGAAGAACGGGGCGCGCTTGGGGAACCCGAAGGCCAGCGTGTACAGCGCGTCCAGCACCCTGTGGTTGCCGGTGACGCGGCCGTAGCTGGTCTCGACTCCGATGATGGCGACGATGTACTCGGCCGGGACCCCGGTCGCGGCGGCGACGCGCTCCAGGGCCTCGCGGTTCGCGGCAAGGAACTCGCGGCCGCCGTCGATGCGGGCCTGGTTGACGAAGATCGGGCGGTAGTCGCGCCAGGGGCGCACGGCTTCGGCCGGTCGCGACATCGCGTCGATGATCGGCTGCCTGTGGATCGCGGCCGAGTCCCGCGACGGCTTCGGCCGCCTGCTCGCCGGCGCCCTGGGCCTGGCGCTGTTCGTCTACGTGCTCGTGAACGGCGGCATGGTGTCGGGCCTGCTGCCGGTGGT
>JAAZHF010000398.1 GCA_012510865.1 Gammaproteobacteria bacterium | reverse complement strand
GCGCTACACTGTGCGGCCCACAGACGCGCCCGCCCCCATGTCCGAGATCAACGTCCCCGTGTCCTTCGGCGAGCTGCTCGACAAGATCGCCATCCTGCAGATCAAGTCGGAGCGCATGAGCGACGAGGCCAAGCTGGCCAACGTCCGCCGCGAACTGTCCGCCCTCGAGCGGACCTGGCTGGCGCATCCCGCGGCCAGCAGGGACGTCGCCCGCCTCAGGGGCGAGCTGAAGGCCGTCAACGAGCGCCTCTGGGACATCGAGGACCAGGTGCGGCTGAAGGAGAAGGCGCAGGAGTTCGACCAGGACTTCATCCGCCTGGCGCGCAGCGTCTACCTGCAGAACGACGAGCGCGCGCGGATCAAGAAGGCGATCAACCTCGCCCTGGGCTCCAGCTACGTCGAAGAGAAGTCCTACCAGGACTACGGCCGCGGCAGCTGAGCCGCGCGGGGCCCGCGTTCAGCGCCCGTGGTCGGCGCGGAAGCGCTCGAACGCGGCGATCGCGTCGTCCACGGTGACCAGGTCCATCACCCCCTCGCGCTCGATCCGGGTGCCCCAGCGCAGCCCGGCGGCCGGCCGGCCGAGGAAGCGGCGGGCGGCGGCGTCGAAGCGGTCCACGCAGTAGCTCCGGTCCGAGTAGGGCCCGCTGCGGGCCGGGTCGGTCGCCGCATGCAGGCCCAGCACCGCGGTGCCCATGGCGTTGGCGATGTGGGTGGGGCCGGAGTCGGGCGTCATCACCAGGTCGGCGCGCTCCAGCAGGGCCGGCAGCTGCTTCAGGGTGTCCTTGCCGACCAGGTCCAGCAGCGGCACCCCGGCCTGGGCGATGATCGCGTCGGCCGTGTCGCGCTCCAGCGCGCTGCGCCCGCCGCACAGCACCACCCGCCATCCCTGCGACGCCGCGTGCGCGGCCACCGCGGCGTTGCGCGCGGGGCTCCAGTTGCGCAGCGGGTGGCTCGAGCAGGGCGCGACCACGAGGGTGGGGCGCCCGTCGGCGGGCCACTGCGCGCGCGCCCACTCGCGGGCGTCGTCCGGGACCGGCAGGTTCCACTCCACGCGGTCCTGGCGCAGCCCGAGCGGCAGGGCGAAGGAGCCGAGCACGTCGAGCACGTGGCCGCCGGTGCCGGCCGGGATGCGCTCGCCGACGAACAGGCCGTGCAGCTCCTTCGAGCGCGCGCGGTCATAGCCGATGCGGCGGCGCGCCCGCACCGCCAGCGACAGCAGGTTGGCCCGCAGGGCGAGCTGCATCAGCAGCAGGGCGTCGAAGCGGCGTCCGGAGAGCTCGCGGCGCAGGGAGCGCATGCCCGCGCGGCCGGTCTTCTTGTCGTAGACCACGAACTCCACCCCGGGCAGCCCCTCCAGCAGGCGCTGCTCGCCCTTGCCGATGATCCAGGTGAGTTCGACCCCGGGCCACGCCCGCCGCAGCGTATGCACCAGCGGCAGCACGTGGGTGACGTCGCCCAGCGCGGACAGGCGCAGGAGGCAGAGGGAGCGCGGCGGATCGGTGGAGGACTGCGTCAAGCTTGATAGACTCGGTCGAATGGCACTGTTCGACGCCACCGAGACGCTGACGCCATTTCGCGCCGGACACGGCGGGCGGGGCATCGGGGCGATTCTGTTCGACCAGGCGCAGCCGCGGTAAGCGGATCCGTGGTGGTTCGATCCGCAGGCCTGGGGGGACCGCGCCGTCCCGGTGGCCGGCAGCGGCCGCGGGGGCGCGTGGTTCATCGACGGCACCAGCCACGGTCCCTGCGTCCTGCGCCACTATCTGC